>NZ_CP075170.1:4777500-4996258 GCF_024399315.1 Chryseobacterium sp. MA9
TTGGCAGCGGTTGCCGTATTTACTTTAGGAAAAGGAATCTATTCTTTAGCGACAAAAAAATAAAACAGAATTAGAATTAAATAACCAAAAAAATCCTGTGCCCGAAAGAGTGCAGGATTTTTTGTAATGTGCACTGCCAGGAGATTCTTATTCTTTATTAAGTTATGTATTGGTGAACATACTTTTCAGAATAGGAGTTGCTGTTTTTCTTATCATTTTCAGAATATTATTTTTTATCATACAGATGATTGAAAAAATGGTTGATAAGAATATTTTTATTGACTTGGGCTAATTTATTGTAAGCTTATTTTATTTTCAACCCATTTACATAGGCTAATTTAATTGTATTAGCTCCGTGAAATTCAGAAGAATTGAGATCGATTTCATTTTTTGTTTTTAGTCTCTCGTAAAGTTTAAGAATATTCCCTTTATAAGGGCAATTATTCACAAAATTATTTAGAAAAACTTCAGCAGTATCTTTTTCAGAAAAACATAAAAGAAAGTCTAAAGGAGAAATAGAATTCTCTGACCATTGATTAAACTTTGTTCCATTGTTTTTTAGAAATTCAACAGCAATTTCCTTAGAATTAAAAATTTTGAAAATTGGGAGGATGTATTTTTCTATATTTTCTGTGATTTCAATAATTGATTTTTCATAAGATAACCCTGCTAAATTCCATTGTTTCCAATTATTATACGGAGTTAAATAACCTATCTGATTTCCAAAAATTAATCCCTGAGAATATTCATTTTTAGTTTGCTCTGTCTGCCATTTCTTTAAAATTTTAGAATAGATAGCAATATGAGGAAGGAACTGAACGGATGAAGAATCATTCCTAAAACTGGACTGAAAATAAATCTCAAAATAGATGTCTTTATCAAGGGAAACTTTTTTAAGCCTTTGTCCTTTTTCAAATGTTTTGAAACCATTGAGTTGAGTGGCAATTTCATTGCAGGCATTTAAAAATATTGTTCTTGTATCCATTTGTTTCTGATAGTATTTTGAATAAATCCAATTGAGGAGCAAAAATAAAAAATAAAAGAGCAAAAAAAAGAGACTTAAACAAGTCTCTTTTATGTATTAATTGAATAAATCTTTTACTTTATCAAAAAAAGTTTTTTCCTTTCCGGATGGTTCTGCAACCATTTCTCCGCTGGACATCTGCTTTTCAAAGAAATCTTTCTGCTCTTTGGTAAGCTTCTGTGGCGTCCATACATTGATGTGGATGAACATGTCCCCTTTTCCATAGCTGTCGATACTTGGAAGTCCTTTTCCAGCTAATCTTAGGATTTTTCCGGATTGAGTTCCCGGATCAACGGTAATTTTTACTTTTCCGCCTACGGTAGGAATTTCTTTTTTAGTTCCTAAAGCAGCTTCAGCAAATGAAACATACAGCTCCTGATGAAGATTATCACCTTCTCTCTTGATCACCTGATCTACTTCCTCTTCAATAATTACCAATAAGTCTCCCGGAATTCCACCAAATGGAGCATCATTTCCTTTTCCTCTTACATTAAGCTGGATACCGTCTCTTGCCCCTGCAGGAATGTTGATGGTGATTTCCTCTTCATCTTTGATAAGACCTTGCGCGTTGGCCCCTGCAGGAATCTTGTCAGCAACTTTTCCAATTCCCTGACAAGTACTACAAGTTGTCTGAGTCTGCATTTGACCAAACATGGTATTCATTACTTTAAGCTGAACACCGGAACCGTTACAGATAGGACATATTTTTGAAGTGGCACCTTCTGCCATCTTCATTTTTTTAACTTTAATGGTTTTCTGAGTTCCGTTTACCATTTCCTCAAGGTTCAGCTTGATTCTGATTCTTAAATTAGAACCTTTCACCTGCTGACGGCCGCCACCGCCACCACCGAATCCTCCGAAACCACCACCGAAAATATCTCCAAACTGGCTGAAAATATCTTCCATGTTCATTCCGCCTCCGAAGCCTCCGCCTCCAAAACCGCCGTTTCCACCTACTCCGGCATGACCAAACTGGTCATATCGGGCACGTTTCTGATCGTCGCTTAGAACTTCGTAAGCTTCAGCAGCTTCTTTAAACTTTTCTTCAGCCTCCTTATCACCAGGATTTTTATCCGGGTGAAATTTGATGGCCATTTTACGGTATGCTTTTTTTATTTCGTCGGCCGATGCAGATTTGCTGATCTCAAGAACCTCGTAATAATCTCTTTTTGACATGACAATTTTATAATTGATTGTTGATAAATGATAAAAGATATTCTAAAGCTAATAAGTGAAACATTCATCAATTATCACTCATCATTTATCATTTATGAATTTTAATTTCCTGTTACTACTTTTGCAAAACGGATTACTTTATCACCTAAAGTATATCCAGTTTCAATAACGTCTACGATTTTTCCTTTCAAATCTTCTGATGGAGCAGGGATCTGAGTAATCGCTTCATGGAAATCAACATTAAAGCTGTCACCAGCTCTTACTTCCATTGTTTGTAAGCCTTTTTCAGTAAGTTTATTTTTGAATTTCTGATAGATAAGTTCCACCCCTTGAAGGTCAGCCGGATTTCCGTTTTTAGCGATTTCCTTTAATGCTCTTTCAAAATCATCTAAAACTCCTAACATTGAAACCATCATTTCCTGGTTGGCATACTGGAAGAATTCCATCTTCTCTTTGCTCGTTCTTTTTTTATAGTTTTCGAATTCAGCATACAACCTGATGTAACGGTCTTTTTCTTCTGCCAAAAGTTCTTCTGGTGAAGGAGTAGCTGTCACATTGTCCTGAGATGCTACGTCATTCTGAACATTGTTTTCTTCCTGATTATTGATGCTTTCTTCGTTAATATCCTGGTTTTCCATAATTCAATATTTATTTACTGATTGTTTGACAAAGAGCCTGCCAAATCTGAAATCAGGACATTAAGGCAGAAAAATAAGCAACGATGAATAGTGAATAAATCAATTCATTCTGCTTGTGAATTTCAAGAAGCGCAAGTTTAAAAATTGACTATTGACCACTCACTTAGCAATGTTCAATAGTCAATTTAAAAACTATGGTTGTATTTTTTATTCTCCTGTAAACGTTTGATACAACAGGTACAGGTTTAAAACAATAATAATAATGGAAATTGCCCATACACAGATTTTAAGAACCGGTTTATTGACAAATTCTCCCATCTTGGCTTTATCATTGGTGAACATGACCAATGGGACAACAGCAAAACTCAGCTGCATGGATAGAATTACCTGGCTTAAAACCAGTAATTCAGTCGTTCCCTGTTCGCCATAAAGAATAGCGACAATAAGTGCAGGAATTACAGCAATAAGTCTTGTAATGAGTCTTCGCAGCCAGGGTTTTAATCTGATATTCAAAAAGCCTTCCATTACGATCTGTCCGGCAAGAGTTCCTGTCAATGTAGAATTTTGCCCGGATGCCAATAAAGCAATAGCAAATGCAATACTTGCCATAGAAGCTCCTAGAATAGGGGTCAGCATTTTATAAGCATCATGAATGTCAGCAACATGTTCATTTCCTGTAGTGTGGAATGTAGCAGCTGCCAGAATAAGGATTGCCGCATTGATGAAAAATGCCAACATCAATGAAACTGTGCTGTCCAGGGTAGCAAACTTTATAGCTTCTTTTTTTCCTTCAGTATCGCGGGTATAATCTCTGGTCTGTACAATACTGCTGTGCAGATACAAGTTGTGGGGCATCACTGTAGCTCCTAAGATCCCAATGGCAATATAAAGCATAGCAGGATTCTGAATGATTTCCTTTTGTGGAACCAAACCTCCCAGAATCTCATTAAAAGCAGGCTGCGAAATGATAATTTCATATACGAAACACGCCAAAATAATGAATATAAGTCCTCCAACAATACTTTCAATCCATCGGAAACCTTTGGACTGAAGTAAAAGGATAATTAAAACATCCACTGTTGTGATAACAATTCCCCAGGTTAGTGGGATGTGAAATAAAAGATTTAATGCAATGGCAGAACCAATGACCTCGGCGAGATCACAGGCGGCAATGGCTATTTCACAAAATACCCAGAGAATAAAATTGGTAGTAGGGCTGAAATGATCTCTACATGCTTGTGCAAGATCTCTTTCTGCAACAACCCCGAGTTTCACGGATAAATGCTGCAGAACCATTGCGAAAATATTGGAAATAAGAATTACGGATAGCAAGGTATATCCAAACTGAGCACCTCCTGCGATATCCGTGGCCCAGTTTCCTGGATCCATATATCCTACAGCAATCATCAGGCCCGGTCCGGCAAATGCAAGATATTTTCTCCAAAACGTTGCATTTTTTGGTACTTTGATCGATGAATAAACCTCTGATAAGGAATGGTTTGTTTTATCTTTTCGCCAGGCGCTTTTTATATTGAAATTCATAAATGTTAGAAATGACTAACAAATTTAATTAAATAAATGTAAACAGAAAAATCATGGCACAAAAAAATCCCGGAAATTACTTCCCGGGATCTAATTTTTATTGAATCTAAAGATTATTTTGCAAATCTTACAGACATTTTTCTGTCAGCAGCTCTTTCTGCATCAGAAGCTTTTGCGTCTACTGTAGCAAATTTACTTCCATAACCATCAGCTTCCAGAACCTGAGCTCCAACTCCAGCTTTTGCTAGAGCTGCTTTGATAAATTCAGCTCTGGCTTTTGATAATTTCACATTAGAAGCTTCATTTCCTGTTTTATCAGTGTAACCTCCAACTTTGATTTTTGCATCAGGGAAAGCCTTAAGGATAGCTACAAGGTTATCCAATTGTCCTTGTGAACCTGCTTCCAGCTCTGTAGAGCTTCCCATTTTGAAATTAACATGGTCGAAATCGTACCACTTATCTTTCAATGCTGAATCATCAGTTGCATTTTTGTAAGCTCCGGATTTTAGGAAAGTAATCATCTGATCCTCCATACCACCTTTATAACCTTTTAACATCACACCATTAAGATCAATGTTTTCATCGGTTTTAGCAGTAGCCGGAACAGGTGTTGCAGTTCCTGTTGTAGCTGTATCTGCAGTAGAACTGGTTGTAGCAGAGTCAGACGTACTGGTAGTTGTGGTAGTCGTCTGTTTTTTCTCACACTGTTTCCATAAGAAATATCCGGCTGCCAATAACAGTAAAAGCGGAAGCAACCATTTCCAGATTGAGCCTCCGCCTTGATTATTGTTATTATTATCGTTAAATTGTTCTCTTATTTCTCTTGCTCCTTCCGAAACATTTTCTCTTGCAGTAGCAACACCTTCTGCGATGTTATCTTTAGCAGTAGAAGTTACTGAAGAAACTGTTTCCTTCGCCTGGCCAAACCAATTTTCAGCTCCTAATCCAAAGGAAGCCAAAGAAAGACCTGCCGGCAATAAGGAAGAAATAATGCCTTTCTGATCGTTCAGTAAGCTGGAAATACCTGAAGCACCCAAATTATTGTCTGCTGCATATTTTCCAACGGTGCCTACCGTAGCTCCAGTCACCAGGTTTAACAAAGAACCTGCAGAGGTATTGCTTACTCCTGAAAAACTAGCAATGGAATTGACTAATCCACTTACTTTATCTCCAAAAATTGAAGACAACAAGTTAGAAATAATAGGATTGCTAGACGATCCGCCTAATAAATTTCCTAAAATTCCACTTGAAGAGGCTTGTGTAATAGCATCCACAACGCCAGGCTTATCTGCATTATTGGCTAATCCGCCTACTACAGCAGGTAATAATCCGCCAATTGCTTTAGAAATACCGGATTCACTTTCTCCAAACTGCGATGCAGCCTGTGAAACTAAAGCGGGACCTAATTGTCCTTTAATTAAATCAATGACATTTAAAGACATAATAATAAATTTTTTTGATTAATGTTGAGATAAATTTAAACAAAAATCCGTCCAAATGTCACTTTTTTTTGAATATTTCTTTAAAAGTTGACGATTTATTTTTTAATCATTAAAATTATTAATAAGCTTTTGCGAATAATACACGTCTCTTAGATGGTTTCCCAGAAACCAATGAAATTCCTTCTTCTACATCATCATCTAAAGGAATACATCTGATAGTAGCCTTCGTTTCATCCTTGATCTGTTCTTCTTCTTCAGCTGTACCATCCCAGTGAGCATAGATGAAACCACCTTTCTCTTCCAGAACTTTTTTGAATTCTTCGTAAGTATCTACTTTCGTAAAATTATCTTTTCTGAATTCGAAAGCTTTGTTGTAAAGATCCTTCTGAATTGTTTTCAATAGATCTTCGATATAAGAATCTAAACCTTCGATAGAACGAACTTCCTTCGTCAGATTATCTCTTCTTGCAATTTCCACTGATTTATTTTCCAGATCTCTTGGTCCCATTGCAATTCTTACAGGAACTCCTTTCAATTCGTATTCTGCAAACTTCCAGCCAGGTTTGTTCTGAGTATCATTATCAAATTTCACAGAAATTCCTTTTGCTCTCAGTTTAGCCTGAATATCCAAAGCTACTTCACTGATTTGCTCTAACTGCTCTTCTCCTTTGAAGATCGGAACAATCACAACCTGAATTGGTGCCAGAGTAGGAGGCAATACCAATCCGAAATCATCAGAATGTGTCATAATCAAAGCTCCCATCAAACGGGTTGATGTTCCCCATGATGTAGCCCATGCATGTTCTATTTTTCCTTCTTTATTGGTGAATTTTACGTCAAATGCTTTTGCGAAATTCTGACCTAAGAAGTGAGATGTTCCTGCCTGTAAAGCTTTTCCATCCTGCATCAATGCTTCAATACAGTATGTTTCATCAGCTCCTGCAAATCTTTCAGATGGAGTTTTTAATCCCTGAATTACCGGCATCGCCATAAAGTTTTCTGCAAAATCTGCATATACTTTATTCATCTTTTCTGCTTCTTCAACAGCTTCGTCCTTTGTAGCGTGAGCGGTGTGGCCTTCCTGCCATAAGAATTCTGCCGTTCTTAAGAAAAGACGTGTTCTCATTTCCCAACGAACAACATTCGCCCATTGGTTGATCAATATCGGTAGGTCTCTATAAGACTGAATCCAGTTTTTGTAGGTATTCCAGATAATAGCTTCTGAAGTAGGACGAACGATAAGTTCTTCTTCCAGTTTCGCATCAGGATCCACAATCAGTTTGGATGGATTGTCTGGATCTGTTTTTAATCTGTAATGAGTAACAACAGCACATTCTTTTGCAAAACCTTCTGCATTCTTTTCCTCAGCCTCAAACAAGCTCTTGGGCACAAAAAGCGGAAAATATGCGTTAACGTGACCTGTTTCTTTGAACTTTCTATCCATTTCATCACGCATTTTTTCCCAGATTGCATAGCCATACGGTTTGATCACCATACATCCACGCACGCCTGAGTTTTCAGCTAAATCAGCTTTTACAACCAGCTCATTATACCATTTGCTGTAATCTTCGCTTCTTGAGGTTAATTTTGCCATTATTTTTTTAAATTTTTTTAACTTTTGTACATTATTGTTATCTAAAAATAAAGATCTATTTTTGATAGATTTTTTTACCAGTATTTTGGTACATTTTTGGTACAGATTGCAAATATAATTTAAATTAAAAATTTTTACGTTATCATGAAAAGAAATATACATAAAAATTTGCTTGGTCTGCTAAGATCCAAAGGGGTGTTGGCAATATCAGGCGGATTATTACTTGTGTCTTGTGGTGCTCAGATGGGAGGGTATAGCGAGACAGATGGGGTGTATTACGACCCCAATAAGGATACGCTACCTGAAGGAGTTATCATTAATGATAGCGGCAACAGAGTAGGAGAATATTATGACTATTATCAGGATTCCAATGTCATTCAAAATGCACAGACGAATTCCAGAGAACAGCAAAACAGATATAATGACTGGAGTAGTACCAATACGAATTGGAACTCCAACGCTACAGATTCCGATTGGGGGCTTTATGCAGGCTCTCAGACGAACTACTATGACAACTCATGGGGATGGGGATCTCCTTGGGGATGGTATGGTGGTTATAGCCCATATTGGGGTTGGGGTATGAACCGCGGCTGGGGCTGGGGTGCAAGTATGTCCTGGGGTTGGGGCGGATCATTCGGATGGGGCTGGGGAGGCTCTTACGGATGGGGAAGTCCATATTGGGGATACGGTTATGGTGGATATTATGATCCATTCTGGGGCGGTTACGGAAACCCTTATTGGGGATACGGAGGCGGTTACTGGGGTGGCGGCTACTACAATAGACCTGTTTATAGAAGAAGCGGCGCCAGTGGAGGAGGATTCCAGAATACAGGTGTAGCAAGCGCAGTATACAGAACCAATACAGCCAATTCAGGCTTCAGAAATAGCAATGGCGGTTTCAGAAACACAAACAATGGTGGTTTCAGAGATTCTAATTCAAACGGTGGATTCAGAAATAGTAATGGCGGTTTCAGAGACGGTAATTCCGGAGGCTTCAGAAACGGCAATTCTGGAGGTTTCAGAAATACACAGCCAAATGGAGGATTCCGTAATACTACACCACAAACAAGACCTAATTATAATTATCAGCAACCACAGCCTAGAAACAACAATAATGGAGGTTTCAGATCCAATGATTCAGGAGGTTTCAGATCTAGCGGTGGCTTCAATTCCGGCGGTGGCGGCTTCAGAGGCGGTTCTTCTGGCGGCGGTGGCGGAATGAGATCCGGCGGCGGAGGCAGAGGTGGATTCAGATAATTTTCAAACGAATAAACTATTAAAAAATAATGTTAAAAAAATCTTTAGTATTAATGAGTATTTCTGCTGCATTTTATGCGCAGGCTCAGGATGTTTCTGTGATAAGAAATACTGTGGAAATTTACTCAAGTACTCCTATGGTGGGATCGGCTAAGTTCAATGCAATGGCTGGATCTAATGGTGCGCTGGGAGGTGATGCCAACTCTTTGCTTACCAACCCGGCAGGTTTAGGGGTAGCTATTTCAGGAGAGGTTTCAGGAACTTTATCTATTTTAGGCAATAAAAACAGCAGCTCTTTAGCTGGATCTACCATAGACTATAGCAAAACTAAGGGAGATCTTGGAAATGCAGGCGGGATCATTGCTTTTCCACTGATGACAGAAACGGCTTGGAAGTTTATTAATATTGGTATTAATTTCTCCAACCAGACTCTTGATAATGTAATCCAGTCACCGGGTAATAATAATATTGTTTACGCTTTTGATAAAGATGATATAACCAAGGATGCTGCATTGGCGGGACATATATATGAAAGATATGGTAATTTGTCAAAGATGAGCTTTGGGGTAGGAGCGAATTATAATCATAATTTATATTTAGGTGCAGGTTTCAATTTTTTCAACGCTTCAGTTGATCAATATGATACTTTATTTTACAGAAATCTTACCAATAATTCTACAGAAGGATTCAGTAAGCAGGATACTCCTTACTCAGAGAGATCTTCAGGGTTTTCAGCTTCATTAGGGGTGATCGGAAAGTTAAGTCCTAATTTCAGAGTGGGAGCATCCCTTGAAACTCCTACATTCTGGACGATTGACAGGAATTACTATTTCTATAATGACCCTACTTACGGGGACGATATGGGTGCTGAAAACAGAAAGTTTACTTCACCGCTTAAAGCAACGGTGAGTGCTGCATTTGTAGCAAGTAAAAACTTCTCGTTGAACGTAGACTATACCCTTGGACTTACAAAACCTGATTATAAGGTATATGGCAGTGCAGAGAGTGTGTTGAATGACTTCTTTAAAGAGAATTATAAAAACCTTTCAGAAGTAAGAGTTGGAGCTGAGTACAGAGTACAGCAGTTCAGACTGAGAGGAGGTTACTCTTATCAATCTAGTCCTTTTGATGCACTTACAATCAGTAGATTTAATGATGCGGGCAGCGTAGGGGATCAATCGTACAGCAACATGATGCTAAGTGACAGAAACACACTTTCTTTCGGTATCGGGTATGATTTCAAATCATTTTATGTAGATGCATCTTATCAGAATATTTCATCTAAGTATACAAACCCTTTTATGAGAGGATATATGGATGGTAATTCAGATTCATCTTATTATTCTGCTAATAATATCTTCGAAAGTGATTCGTATGCGGCAAGTGAGGTTAAAAATAACAGAAACAATTTCTTCCTTACAGTAGGATGGAAGTTCTAAGCTTTACATAAGCTATATATAATAAAAAGCTCCGGATTTCGGAGCTTTTTTTATTTTTTAATGAGAATGACCAACAGGATGTTGATGGAAAACATGCATCATCAATGCAAGTGAAACTCCTAAAACAACCAGTCCGATCTTTACCCAGTCAATATTGTGATTTTTATTGCTTTCAAAAATGATCACTGATGAAATGTGAAGGAAAATTCCCCCTACAATAGCCAGAAAATAAGGCTGAAGATCAGGATTGAAATAATTTCCTAGCAACATTCCCATCGGAGAAGCCAGTGCGAATAAAGCTACAATGAGAATAGACGGATAGGATGAAGAACTTTTGGATTCTCCTTTTCTGTTAAATAAAAATGCTCCCAGAATAAATGAAATAGGGAGATTGTGAAATACAATTCCCCAAAGATAGGGAGACATCTCATGCTCTTCATTGGCAAGAGGAATCCCTTCAATAAAAGCATGGATGAATAATCCTACCATTAAAGCAACGGGAAGAATATTATGTTCGCTATGATGATGGAAGTGTCCGTGTTCAAAACCTTTGGTAAGCGCTTCCAGAATCATCTGGAGAAGAACTCCTCCAATCACGAATATCCCAAGACTGTTACTTCCGGCAGAGGTATAAACCTGCGGAAATACTTCATTAAGACAGATCGTAATCAAAAAGCCGGCACTTAATATCAGTAGATTTTTGGCCAGTTTTTCTTTTTTACCAAAGTGTTTTCCCAGAAATACTCCTGTTACGACACTTAAAATCAGTAAAAGTACTGTTGTCATTATTTTCTCTTAAATAAATTGATGCAACGTGGGGAATTTTCTTTATTAAATTCATTCAGCTGATAATCTCCCCAGATTTTTATTCTTTCAAAACCACACTCCGAAGCATAAGCATGGATAGCTTCCAGTGTATGAAGCTTTACTTTTTCAAAGAAATGAAAAGGTTTACCGTCTGCTTCAAAACGGATATCTTTGATGATATGTCTGCCTTCTATCTTTTTCAGGATTTTAAAGTCTATATCACCGCGGGTGATTGCTGTTTCCGGGACTAAAGTATTTCTTACATATTCTTCATTCAGATAATCCAGTACAAAATATCCTCCGGGCTTCAAAGCATTGTAAACAGACTGGAATACCTTTTTATCATCATTTTCATTATCAAAATACCCAAAACTTGTAAATAAATTGAATACAGCATCCATTGGGTCTGCATCAATTGGATTTCTCATATCATGAACTTCAAAAATCAAGGTTTGATTTTCATACTGTTTGTCAGACTCAATGCTTTGTCTTGAAAGGTCAAGCCCCAAAACATCATACCCTAATTTATTAAGAAAAACAGAGTGTCTTCCCTTTCCACAGGCAAGATCTATGATTTTCGACTGAGGCGGCAACTGAAGGTCCGCAGTGAGCTTTGTAATGAAGTTTTCAGCTTCAGTATAGTCTCTGTTGCTATAAAGCAAATGATAATAAGGGGTATCAAACCAAGATTCAAACCATTCCATAATGCAAAAATAACTAAATTTGTGCGGTTAAAAGCAAAGTATTTTACAACATTAAGAGATTGAAAAATTCAATTGGACAAGAAGTTGGATAGCTAATCTTTTAATTTTTAAAACTTTAAATCTTTTAATTCATACTTATGGATACAGAAAATATTAAAATACAGATAAAGACATTCTTCGGATTGGAGCAGATTCTGGCAGAAGAAATCAAAAAACTGGGCGGAAGAAATGTTGAAATTAAAAACAGAGCGGTAAATTGTGAAGGAGATCTTGGTTTTCTTTACAAGATCAATTACTCTGCGAGAACAGCATTGAAAATCTTAGTGCCGATTCATGAGTTTAAAGCTTTTAATCAGCATCAGTTTTATGACAGGCTATTCAAATTTGAATGGGAAAACTTCATGGATGTTGACCAGTCTTTCTCTATTGATGCAACGGTAAACTCCGAAACGTTCAAACATTCTCAGTTTGTAACTTTAAAAATGAAGGATGCCATCGTGGATTATTTCCAGGAAAAATTCAAAAGACGTCCGAATGTAGAAACGAGAAATCCGGATATCAAATTCCATCTTCATATTGACAGAGAATTGGTGATGATTTCAATGGATTCTTCAGGAGATCCTTTGTTTAAAAGAGGATACAGAAGAGAACAGGGAGAAGCTCCTATCAATGAGGTTCTTGCCAGCGGAATGCTTCAGCTGGCTGGCTGGGATGGAAAAGGTAATTTCCTTGATCCTATGTGTGGCTCCGGAACTTTGTTGATTGAAGCGGCAATGATTGCCATGGATCTTCCGGCTCAGATTTTCAGAAAGAGATTCGGGTTCCAGAACTGGAATAACTATGATGCAGAATTGTTTGCAAAAATTAAAGAATTCAGAATTAACAGAGTCAGACAGTTTGATGGAAAAATTGTTGGGTATGACATTGATGCAAGAATGCTGAATGCTGCAAGAATGAACGTAGAAGCAGCAGAAATGGAAGATGTTATCGAAATTAAAAAACAAAACTTCTTTGATTCCAAGAAAGAATTGTTCCCATTATTAATGGTATTCAATCCACCATATGATGAGAGAATTTCCATTAATGATGATGATTTCTACAAAAAAATCGGAGATACTTTTAAAACCCATTATCCGAATACATTAGCATGGCTGATCTCTTCAGACCTGGAAGCAGTGAAGAAAATTGGTCTGCGTCCTTCAAGAAAAATCAAACTTTTCAACGGAAAGCTGGAAGCGAGATTTTTACAGTACGAAATGTATGAAGGAACGAAGAAAGTACATAAACTGGAAGATAAATAACGATTAGAGATGTCCTGGAATTTTCTTGATGTTTTTGATGTGATTTTTGATGTGTTAGACCTGTTTGGTTCTGGTTTTGGATCATCACGTTCAACTTCTGACAGAAAGAGTCTGAATTATGATGAGAAACCTCAAAAGAAAGAATCTAAGATATCAGAATACTTCACAGAGAAAGTAAGTGCAGGAGCTCTGATATTGGCAGCATTTTCTTTTTTTATTGTTTTTAAAGATCCTTTACCTGTACAAAATTATACACAGACATTAGTGGTAGCTTCTTTAATAGGAGTCAGCATTTCGTTTTTAGTTTTTTTTGTTCTGCATGTACTGGAGCTTTATTATTTTAAAACGCTGCTCAAACTACTTCTTTTCAGCTGTTCAGTAATTGCTTTTTTTATTTCGGTAGTATTTTATCTCTACTTTAAATCAGGATTGTTTATCTAGAAAATTGTATTCAGTTAAATCATAAAAATAGGTTGTACGAATATGTACAACCTATTTTGTTTTATCTTGCGAGAGAAGGTGCAAAACCATACTGCTTTTTAAAAGCATGCGAAAAATGTGACAGATCTTCAAAACCTACTTCCAGGAAAACATCGGAAGGTTTTTTATTTTTTTCAGATAAATGATAATAAGCCAGTTCAAGACGCTTTTGAGTAAGCCATCGCTGTGGAGTGGTTTGAAAAATCTTTCTGAAATCACGGTTAAACGTTGATAAACTTCTTCCCGTCAGATATCCGAACCGTTCCAAAGGCATATTGAACATATAATTTTTTTCCATAAAACTAATCATATCCACTTTTCCCGGCTCGTCAAAATCAGCAAGTACAGAATCTATATTCTGATCAATTTCCCTTAAAATACTGATTGCTTCAGTGATCTTTAAATGAGCAATATTCTCGGGAAGAGATCCTTCCATTTCAAAATAAGGAATGAGAGAGGCCAGGCAGCTGTTCAGAAGCGGATGACTGCTAAAGCTATAAATACTGGATTCCCGATATCCTGTTTTCTTTTGGTCATTAACAGAGCTGTAAAACGCTTTCAGACGTTCTGTTGTAAGATGCATAACCACCGCTTTATGAGGAAGCCCGTCTTTTGGATAGTTGATAATCGTGGCAAGATGGTTCCTCGGGATCAGAAAAATATCTCCGGCGTTGAACAAATAAGTTTTGTCAGACTGAATAATTTTCGTTTCTCCTGATATAAACCAGACCAGCATATGATATTCAAAAACCGTTTCCGTTTTGAACAGCTTATCATCATAACTGGAAAGCTTGATATCCGGTGTGAGGTATTGTATCTGGAAATCCATTGTCAAAAGTTTTTCATTACAAATGTATTTAAAAAAACAGTTATTTGGCATCAAAGCGGAATCCCAACATCTCTTCACTCAGTTTCCATAACTCTTCTGCATTCTTTTTATCAATAGAATAGGGCTGTACTCCTCGGATGGTAGCCGGTTCATCAAACCTGTGCTCAATCTGCCCTCTGTCGATCTCCGCAATATCACAGTTTTCACAATAAACTCCGCCTATTTCGTTGAGTTGAGGGCTTACAGCGCACCAGACTGTTGTTGCAGCTCCTTGTGGTAAGGTTTTCAACCGTGCTTCCACTTCCGGTTTGATATTTCCGTTTTCATCATGAGTTCCAAGCTGTTTAAAAAGTTCAGTAGGTTCTTCTCTGCCCAGATCAGTTCCGTATACAGAACCCGGGTGAAGAGAATAAGCTCTGATATTGAATTTTTTCCCCCTCTCATCAAGTTCTACAGCAAATAAATTACAGGCTGTTTTGGATTGCCCGTATCCGGAAAGGGTGTCATAATCTCTTTTCTCAAAATTGGGGTCTTCAAAATTAAAAGGAGACATCTGGTGTCCATAAGAAGAAACACTGATAACTCTTGCTCCGTTTGCTTTTTTTAGAGCCGGCCATAGTTTTGCAGTAAGGTGGAACTGTCCAAGGTAGTTAGTTGCCAGCTGAGATTCAAAACCTCTACTGTCTCTGCGGAGAGGAACCCACATGATTCCTGCATTATTAATAAGGATATCGAGACTTCTGCCCGATGATAAAAATCTTTCTGCAAAAGCATCAATGGATGCCGGATCCATCAGATCCATTTTTTCAAGATCAAAATTTTGAATTCCTGTAAGGTTTTTTCCTGCTTTTTCAATATCTCTGGCGGGAATAATAACATGCGCTCCGGCTGAAGTAAGGGCTTTTGTGGTTTCAAGACCAATGCCTGCATAACCACCGGTAATGATAACGTTTTTTCCGGTAAGATCAATTCCCTGAATAACTTCCTGAGCTGTTGAAAACGCATTAAAGCCAGATTGAATAGGTTGCTGCAATGAGCTGATAGTTGGTTCCATTTTTTTGTTGTTTTAAATTTCTATAGCAAAATTAGGAGGGATTTCTCATGGTTATTTTGTTTAAAATGTCAAATAACTTGGCTCAGAATTTCATTTGTAAGCTCCATATATTAAAGCAAATAAGATTACATATCGTTAATTTCTCTGAATAAGCTGTTAAACTGTTTGTAGGTTGTTCTGTGAATAAGTAATTTTGAAAAATTTTCAATTTGAAGCCTACTATTTCCATTGTCGTTGCCATTTACAACCGAAAAGATGAACTTTTTGAGCTGCTGACCTCCCTTACCCAGCAGACAGATAGGGAGTTCGAGATCATTATCGTAGATGATGGTTCTTTGATTGATCTGAAACCTACCATCAAAAACTTTGAACAGGGTTTAGATATTAAATATTTCAGAAAGGATAACTCAGGGCCCGGATTGACAAGAAACTACGGGGCGGCAAGAGCAGCGAATGAATGGCTGGTATTTGTAGACAGTGATGTCATCGTGGAAAAGGATTATATTGAACATATTAAAAACGATATCATTACAATTCCCTGTGATGCGTTTGGGGGAGCAGATAAGGCGCATAAAGGGTTTAACCTGATGCAGAAAGCCATTTCCTATTCCATGACTTCTGTTTTTACAACCGGAGGGATAAGAGGAAATAAAAAAGCAGTTTCCAAGTTTCAGCCCAGAAGCTTCAACATGGGCGTGAAAAAGGCTGTTTTTGAAAAAGTAGGCGGATTTTCAGAAATGAGAATAGGTGAGGATCCGGATCTGTCTATGACCCTTTGGGAAAATGGTTTTACTACTGCTTTTTTTGATGATATTGCTGTATATCATAAACGTAGAGTTGATTTTGGAAAATTCTCCAAGCAGGTCTATCAGTTTGGATGTGCAAGACCAATTCTGAATCAGAGACACCCCAACTATGTGAAGATTTCTTTCGCATTTCCTACCTTATTTATGTTAGGGTATGTGATGGGCTTTCTGGAGTATTTTATGTTGGGAAGAGGAGTAATCCTTTCTTTCTACGGATTGTACACCTTCTTGGTATTGTTTCATGCTTTATTACTTACTAAAAATATCAGCATTGCCGGTATGGCGGTTATTTCCACTTATATTCAAATGTTTTCTTACGGATATGGGTTCTTAAAATCCTGGATTCTGCTGAATGTTTTAAAAATGAAACCTGAGGAAGCCTTTCCACATCATTATTATAAGAAGTAAGGTGACAGGGGTAATGTCCGCAAAAGATAATTCAATAGGAATGGGCTTTAACCATTTATCAAATAAATAAAATCTTCCAACGGTTTTAGCCAAAACCTATTAGACGATGATACACAACGTTTGTCATTCCGCAGGAATCTCAACAGAGACTAAAAGCCATTACAATTTCCCTAACAATTCCGTTTGTAACCTCTCGACACCTCCGGAGGTCTAAAACAATAGTGAAACCAACCTTCCAAGTCCTCGGATTGTTAAAAACAAGTATGTTTATGACTTCCAGAGATGTCGGGTAGTCTCTTGCAAGTTGTGGGAAACCTTCTGCGATGTCGGGAGGGGTGTTTTAAGTCTGTTTGTAATCAAACAACTTTTTATAATGCTCGAATGAGCTGGTAAAGGCTGATGAAAAACTCGTCACTAGATCTTACGCTGCGTAGTTTTTCTTTTTGCATGACCCGTATTTTTTACAAATATGCAAAATATTACGCGAAAAAATATTTCTTTTTTTCAGAAATTGTAAGGGAACAGTTTTCTCAATCATTGAGAAGCTTTTTGCGTATAATCAGAGTAGCGCTTTTCGCACTCCCGTTGCCATTCAGCAGAAATCTAGATCTGATGCTGTGATTTGAATAAGAAAAAAGGCTGTTCCAAATGAAGCAGCCTTTTTACAATAATAAATTTAGGATATAGAAATGTTTTCATGGTGGTTAAGAACACCTACTTTCAGCATACACTCCTTCATTTTATGGTAAGTTCTTTTGATGTCGTGATCCAGGCCGATGGAGAATCTGATCAATCCGTCGGAAATCCCTATGGAAGCACGTTCTTCCTCTGGAATTTCAGATGAAGTAGATTTTCCTGAGCATGAGAATAAGGTTTTATAGAATCCTAAGCTTACAGCAAGGTAGCCAAGGTTTTCTGCCTGCATCATTTCCATCAGTTCATTTGCCTTTTCTGTTGTGCCTGCATCCAGAGTAAGTAATCCTCCGTATCCGTATTCTTCATGAATCATGCTTTTCATTAATTCATGGTTTTTGTGCGATGGTAATCCCGGATAAGATACCTTTAAACCATCTTCCTCGAATCTTTCAGCAAGATACATCGCATTGTGGCTGTGCTGTTTTATTCTGATATGTAATGTTCTCAGGTTTTTTAAAATACTTGAAGATCTTAAACTGTCCATCGTTGGTCCAAGAAGCATACACGCCCCGGAATTTACATTTTTGGTATCATCAATAAATGCCTGTGTTGCACAATATACACCTCCTACAGTATCACTGCTTCCATTGATGAATTTCGTTAAACTGTGGATCACAACATCTGCCCCGAATACTGTAGGAGAGATAGAAAGAGGGGAGAAGGTATTGTCTACAATCAGTTTCAGGTTGTGTTTTTTACAGATTTCAGAAAGTTTTCTAAGGTCTGCTACTTCAAGAAGCGGATTGCTCACGCTTTCACAGTAGATTACTTTAGTATTGGGAGTAATTGCATTTTCTACTGCCTCAAAATTGTTGATGTCAACAAAGCTGGTTGCTACATTAAACTGAGGCATGAAGTTTTTAAGAAAAGCATAAGTTCCTCCGTAGATGGTTCTGCTTGAAATAATATGGTCTCCACTTTTGCACAGCTGCATCAAAACAGAAGTAATAGCTCCCATTCCGGATGCGGTAACGTTGGCAGATTCCGTGTTTTCCATCTTGGCAAGAGCTTGTGCCAGATAAAGGTTCATTGGGGATGAATGTCTGGAGTACAGATAGCATCCTTCCGCATTTCCTTCAAAAGTATCAAACATGGTCTTTGCAGAAAGGAACGTATAGGTAGAGCTGTCTGAGATAGAAGGATTCACTCCTCCGAATTCACCAAAATACTGAAGATCCTGGATCTCGTTGGCTGCGTTAAAGTTTTCCATAAATATTGTTTTTATTTTATTGTTCCAAATTGCATTAATTTGCTAATTATTACAACATAAATTTGAATTTATAGAATATAAAACTGTAAAATATTGTTTATTTAGAAAAAATATTTAGTATCTTCGAAATTATTAAACTTTTACCAAAAAAATATCTATGGAACTTGACGAAACCGATAAGAAACTCCTGTTTTTTCTACAGGAAGACTGTAAACAAACCACCAAAGAACTGTCCGGCAAGCTTGGATTGTCTGTTACAGCGATTTACGAGCGTGTAAAAAAGCTTGAAAATGCAGGTGTTATTTCAAAATATGTAGCCTTGCTGGACAAGAGTAAAGTTAAGAAAAATTTTATCGTTCTGTGTCATGTGAAATTAAGCCAGCATAAAAAAGAATTTGTACTTCAGTTTGAAAAAGAGGTAATGGATCTGCAGGAAGTAACAGAGTGCTTCCATGTAAGCGGAGATTACGATTATATCCTTAAAATAGGTGTAAAAGATATTGAAGACTATCGCAGTTTTATGCTGACAAAGCTTACGACACTTCAGCACATCGCAAGCACGCACAGCTCATTTATGATTTCCGAAGTGAAAAATACAACGGCGATCGTATTATAGATTATTGAAATACCTTATGATAAAAAAACGATCGGCTCAGATCGTTTTTTCATTAATAAAAAAGGCCGTTGTTTCCGGCTTTTGTATCAGCTGTTCCAGATATGATTTCAAGGTTTCAGAGGTCAGATCAGTTGTATTATTGATCTGCATGCTTCGAAGACTTCCGTCTTTCTGGGGGGCGATCAAAATAATATTGCCATATTTCAGATGATAAAGCTTCATGTTTACAATGGCAAAATCTTCCTTTTCAAGAGTGGTGAAAGCAGAGAAGTCGATCCTGTTATTGGAGGTTTTTACAAATCCCTGTCCGATCACGTCTGGGAAATTTCTTGAAACAATATTCATTTTACTGGATGTATATTCTTTGTCATCAATAAAATCTGTAAGAACAAGAATCGTAAAGAATACTCTGTCTTTACTTTTGACCTTATGTGAATTTAGAGTTCCCCAGTTGTTTTCCAGAAAACTTGTATAGACAATTCTTTTGCCCTGAAGTTTTAATCCGAAAAAATTTCCCAGCGTTCCCACTCCTTTAAAGCCGCCTTTCTGAATACTGTCATAGATAGGGTAAGGAAATACACCATACGTAAAAGGCCCTGAATCTTTACCCTCTACTTTGAGTTCTTCTTCCATTCTTTTAAAATCTAAGTCTTCCTTTTGATTTTGTACTTTCAACTGTTTTTCTCTTAGATTTTTGATGTTTTCGGTAGACTGCGCGAAAGACAGGCTTGTAATAAAGATTAAAGTAAAGGCTAAATAGGATTTCATATTCTTCAATTGTTATTAGTTTTATATCATTTTTATAGGTCTTCTTTCGTCATTTTATCAATGAAATAATGAAGTTTTTTAATCTCGGTTCTGCCTTTGTTTTTATCGTTCAAAAAGCAGGTGGTTACGATGACCATTTTTAAATCAGGAATGACACATATAAGCTGTCCGCCATAGCCGGTTGCTACGAAAGCCTGATGTCCGTTGGTTTTTCTTCGCCACCAGTAATAGCCGTATCCGTTGGCTTCCGGCATTACATCCCAGGAATCAAGTTTTGCATGTTCAGCTGTAGATTCCTGAATCCATTTCTGAGAGACGATCTGTCTGCCGCCAAGTTTTCCGTTATTCAGAATCATCAAACCAAATTTCATCATATCTTCAGGCTTCATAAACATTTCTGAACCGGCAATATTTCTATTCATTGAGTCTGTGTCCCATCGGGGAATATTTATCTTTAATGGTTTAAAAAGATTCTCTGTCGCGAATTGTTTCAGATTGGTCTTTACAATTTTTGCCAATGCTGCTCCGAAAAGATGGGTTTCGCCACTGTTATAGTTGAATACAGTTCCTGGATATTCTTCGAAAGGCAGATCCAGCACAAACTTTACGGGATCCCCGGAAAAGGACATAGCAGTTGATATTTTTGAATTTTCAATCCAGTCGAAACCACCCTGCATGGTCAGCAGATTTTTTAACGTTAATGTATTTCTGATTGAATCATGAAGTACCTTTCCTTCAATATTGGAAATGTTTTTGAAACTGCTCCTTGAGATATTATATTCGGGAAGAATTTTTAAAACCGGAGTGTTGAGGTTGGGAAGTATGTTTTTATCTTTTGCAATACCTGCCAGAACAGAGACAATACTTTTGGTAACCGACTTTATACTGAAGATGGTTTCTTTTTTCGCTCCATGGAAATACTGTTCATAAATTACCTTATCATTTTGGGAAACAATGAAAGATCCCAGAGAAGGAATACTGTCGTTAATTTCTTTAGTGAATTGGTCTGTAAATTCTTTCCGTAATTCTTTGTTAAAGGCTGCCTGTGACTTCACTTTAGGGCAGAATAGAGTAAGACATAATATTGTCAAAACCTGCAGTACTTGCTTGGATCTCATTGTTTAAAAAGAAGGGATAAATTATTAGCTAGTAAAAAAGTATAAGCTAAATTGATCCCGCTGGATGAACATAACTGATGCTTTCAATGCCTCTAAATTATGAAAAACAATGAACTTTTAAAATATATTTTACCGAATATTTTTTACAGCGATTCTAAAATTCAGGTTTTATTAAAAAAGATAACTGAAAAATTAAACCAATACACCGTTTTTAGAAGAAATAGGATCCGGAAGGTCTGTTTCTCCACTCATCTGAAGAAGATCGATTTCAATCGTTCTGCAGATAGAAAGCATAGGAACATCAAACATCAATCCTGCAAAAGGGTTTTCTGAATAATCTCCTACCAGTTCCATAATGATGTAGATCCATCCGATGATGATACAGAACGGAATAGAAGTCCAGATTCCCCAATCTCCAAGTTTCGCAAACTCATTGACTAATCCTAACGGAAGAAGCATGATAAAAAGAATATTGAAAACAAAGGCTGTGCTGGCAAACTGTCTTGGGGAAGGGAATTTTTTGATTCTTTCTGCCTGTCCCTGAAAATTATAGAATTCATTCAAAGCATTCTGCAGCTGAGTCTGGTTGAATTCTGTAATAGCTCCCATGTTTTTAAGCTCATTGATGTCTTTTGCCTGTTGAGATACCAGGTAAGTGGCAAAGTTTTTATAATCATTTTTAAGTTCATACTCTTCCTCCGAAAGATATTTGTGCAGGAAAATAGGAGCTCTTCCGTAATCCGGAAACCCAGCTTTGATCAATCTGTTTCTTCTCAGGTTGATATTCCCGAATTTATTATTTTCTGTACTGATATGCTCCCATTCTGTAGGAATCAGAAGCTGTTCACGGAAAGTGTATAACCATGCAATATGACGATAAACGATTCTTTTTTTACGGTCTTCAAGATCAAAAACACCAATTCCTTCATTTTTGGTATCAAAGGCATACACCATAGATGCAAACGAACGGCTGGAGTTCACAATTCCGCCCCAGATTTTTCTGGCTTCCCAAAGTCTGTCATAGGCCTGGTTATTTTTAAAACCCACAAGGAACGCTTCTGCTGTACCAATCAGTGCAACAGGAACCCATGGAATCGTCATCCAGTGCCAGTTGAAGAAATAAAAGAAAACAGCAATCAATGTACACCAGATAGAGATTAGGATAAGATGTACACCGGCAAGATTGAGAACCTGTTTATAATTGACGTATTTGGTTGTGATCATAAAGATGGATGTGTTTTGCGTGTAGAGACAAAATAAATACCAAACTGTGACTGATTTGTTTTGTAATGCCTGTCAGATAATAGATAGTTAAGTTTTATTGGTTATAATTGTCTAGAATTGAGATTGATAATCTTAAATAAAAGTAGTGAAAAAATTGCATAAAAAAACCTCTAAAAATTTTTAGAGGTTTTAATTTTATATAAACTTAATATTTAAGCATTTCTTCAATCTTACTGCTGAGCTTTTCAGCATTTGGAAGCATTTCTTTTTCCAGTACCAGATTGATAGGAACAGCAGGTACATCCAGCGATCCCATTGTTTCTACAGGTGCGTCAAGATATTTGAAGCAGTTTTTAGAAATACGGTGTGCAAATGCTTCTGCAAAAGAGTTGTTAAGCTGTTCTTCAGTGAGAACAATACATTTTCCGTGAGCTTTTACTCTTTCAAAAACGAGCTCTTCGTCAAGAGGAATTAATGTTCTTAAGTCGATCACCTCAACTCTTCCGTTGAAATTCTTAGCGGCTTCTTTGGCCCAGTAAACGCCCATTCCGTAAGTAACTACTAATAAGGTTCTGCCTTTTTCAGTTTCATTCTTATCAGCTTCAATGATTACTTTTCCTTTTCCAAATGGAAGAACATAGTCTTCAGCAGGTTCTATTGTTTTAGCATCTTCGGTTCCCGGAACTTTGCTCCAGTATAATCCCTTGTGCTCCAGCATTACTACCGGATTCGGATCATAATAAGCTGATTTTAATAATCCTTTGAAATCGGCGGCATTACTTGGATATGCTATTTTGATTCCTTTGATGTTGGCTAAGATACTTTCAACACTTCCGCTGTGATAAGGACCGCCTCCGCCATATGCTCCGATTGGAACACGGATAATGTTGCTTACAGGGAATTTTCCACCACTTAAATAGTTAGATTTTGAAATCTCTGTAATTAACTGATTGATTCCCGGATAAATATAATCTGCAAACTGAACCTCAACAATTGGTTTCAGCCCAACAGCGCTCATTCCGGCAGTAGATCCAATGATGTAAGCCTCCTGAATTGCTGTGTTGAATACTCTTTTGTTTCCGAATTTTTTCCCTAAAGTCACCGTTTCACGGAAAACCCCACCGATTCTTTCTCCTACGTCCTGTCCGTAAAGAAGGGCTTCAGGGTGTTTCCACATCAATTCCTGTATGGCGTGAATGGCAGCATCTACCATTACAATTTTTTCTCCGTTGGCAGGTTCACGTGTTCCTGTTTCCTCTGTAATTGGAGTAGGAGCAAAAACGTGCTGCATTACGGTTTCAGGCTTCGGATCTTCTGCATTCTTAGCTTTTTCAAAAGCTTCTTCTGCTTCAAGACGGGCTTTTTTAGTGATTTGCTTTAAAAGATCTTCATCAGTGCCTGTTTCCAGTAAATGTTTTCTAAGGATTTCTCCTGGATCTTTAGCTCTATGTTTTGTTAAATCTTCTTCGTCTCTGTAAAATTCTCTTCTTACTCCAGAAGTATGATGTCCTATCAACACAGTTTTTGCACAGACAACCAAAGGCTTTCTTTCTGTTCTTACAAAATCTACTGCTTTTTTCATGGCTTCGAAACTTTCCACGAAATCAGTTCCGTCTACTCTCATTCTGCTTAATCCCGTGAATCCTGCTACAAAATCATAGGCATCACAGGTTCTTGCCTCATCCTTCGTTACGGAAATTCCCCATTCGTTATCCTGAACCAGGAATATAATAGGAAGCTGATGTAAAGCTGCAAACTGTAAAGCCTCACTCACTTCACCTTCTGTAACAGAATTGTCTCCAAGGCTGCATACTACAACAGGGTTATTTTCGAACTCCTGAAGATTGAAGTCCTGTATGTATTTGATTCCCTGAGCTACTCCTGTAGTAGGGATAGTTTGCATTCCGGTTGCGGAACTCTGGTGAACAATTTTGGGTTTGTTTTCATCCCTGCTGGAAGGATGGGAATAATAAGATCTTCCTCCTGAAAAAGGATCATCAGCTTTAGCCAGTAATTGAAGCATTAACTGATAGGGTTCAAAACCGATTCCTAAAAGAATACTTTCGTCTCTGTAATAAGGAGAAACCCAGTCTTCTTTCTTTAACTGATAGGCTGTTGCAAGCTGTATAGCTTCGTGACCTCTTGAAGTACTATGAACGTATTTACAGACATTTCTGTTTTCTTCGTAAATATCAGCCATTGCTTTGGCCAGCATCATGTGATTATACGCTTTGAGCAATATATCCTGAGAAACTTTTTCGTGAAGTGCATTTTCCATAGGAAGCAAATATACACAAAAAAACAAAATACTAACAACTGTTAGTATTTTGTAAAAAATCTTTGTCTATATAGGTTATTCCTTGATCACTTTTTTAGAAATAACATCTTTGTCTGTTTTTATTTCAATGATGTAAATTCCTTTTGTGTATGCGGATAAATCTATTTGTTCTTTGTCATTGTTAATGATTCCGTTTTGTAATTTTTTACCTGTAAGATCATATACATTGAAAGTGGATTTTTTAGGTGCTTTCAGGATGTTTGTAAAGTCCTTCGTAATCGTAGGGGAAATGGCCAGATTATTAAGAGGATTTGTGGTTTCTTTAGTTCCTAATAGTTCAGTAAATCCTGTTACAATGACAGAATAGTTTTGAGGAGCATTTCCTCCTGAATTGTTTTTCAGTATGCCTTTGTTCGTAATTTCTATTTTATAAGTTCTTCCTGCAACCGGAGCGTCAATCACAACCTGTTCCACATTATCTACAGTATTGTCTCCTTTGGTAGCTGGAGTCATTGGATTGTTAGCATCAAGTTTCCAAGGGTAATACACTGTATTTGTAGTGGTATCTGTAATTTTCAGATCCAAATCGTTAATCAGCTTAGAGCTTCTGTTATTGTAGATATTTCCCCATTGATTGGTAAAGTTTGTGAACTCAGGATCTATCCATGATATAGTTACCTTTAATGGTTCTGAGCCTGATGCCTTTACTGTTTTTACATTGGCAACTCCGCTGTTTAAGGTTTCATCATTAAAAATAATACTGTTGTTGGATTTTCCTACAAGAAGTTCAGCTCCTTTTTTAGCATCAATAAAACCCCATCCGAATTGTGGATCAGGACCTATGTTGCCTGCTTCTTTTGCTGAGTGTACCATTAAGGTTTTTGCTGATGCAGCATTTAATAAGTTTCCGGAAAACAGTTGTTTGTTAATCTGAGTCCAAAGTCCAACTATACCCGTAACTACAGGAGCAGAATAAGAAGTACCGTCTCCTATGTCAATTTTGCTGCTTCCTGTGGCATTATTATCAGTCCATGCACTGGCGACACTTGTTCCTACCGCGGTAATGTCCGGTTTGATACCACCATCATCTCTTGGTCCCGCACTGCTGTAAACGGAATGGATAACATCTGAAGAAGCGGTATATCTTCCGTTATTAGTTGTAATTCTATCAGCAGCAGCTACAACAATAATATTTTTACCTAAAGAACCAATTCCTATACAGTCATATCCCTGTGCACAATTGTTTTGAGGTAGTGTATCAGTAGCTGTAAACTCTACTAAATTTCCCGAATTGTCTTTGTAATACTTTTTATAAGTACTTGTAGCAGCACTAGGTCCACCACCAAATGAGTTTCCGGCAGATTTTACAATGATATATGAAGGGTTGTTGTATACAATCTGATCATAATCACGGTCATTGGTATGATAAGTTCCCTGAGCATCAAAAGATGTGTTTGGACTAGTAAAGGCTCCATTCCATACCCATGAAGGTTCATTGTTAATCAGTTGAGGGTCTGCCCATCCCTGATTGCTTCCATAGGAATGATTAGAAACATTAGGCTGGGCTTTAATAATTTTTTG
Organism: Chryseobacterium sp. MA9; assembly: GCF_024399315.1. Lineage (NCBI taxonomy): Bacteria > Pseudomonadati > Bacteroidota > Flavobacteriia > Flavobacteriales > Weeksellaceae > Chryseobacterium > Chryseobacterium sp. MA9. The sequence goes on from NZ_CP075170.1 coordinate 4,803,493, forward strand.
AAATACTGTACTTTGTACTGTTTCTCCATCCAATATAGAAGTCCCGAAAGCATAAGCATCTATTGTAGAGTTGGGTGCGATCCCTTTGAAATTAACCTGTCTTGTTGTACCATCATTAAAAGTCACGGTGTATGGATAATCTTTTGCACCTATAAAGCTGGAAACAGCTGTTGCATGATCACCGTAGTTGACGGTGCTGCTTTCTTTATTTGTTATTCTATTGGGTAGATTGTTAAAAAAAACGTGACCAGCAAATACTCTTGCTACACTAGAAGCGGTACTGCCATCAAAGATGGTAAACTTAATACCTTCCCCATTAAAAGAACCCGTTAATCCCGTAACAGTTCCTCCCTGTAAAAAATCAGAATTAGAGTTTTTGATTTGGTCACCATCATGTGCCTGCAGGAAATAAGGTCTGTTATCGGGTAAAAAACCTGCCAGATTAGCTCTCTGCTGTTCAATCTGCTTTAAAACTTCAGGACTTCTGTTAGAGCCAAATCGTTTAGATACATAGTTGTCAAACTTGTCATTGTTCTCTATTCTCTGCCGTTCAAATTGTCTGTTTAATTCTTCGTTGTTTTGTGCACTTATCAGTGAAACAAACAAAGAACTAATTAAAAGTAGTTGTTTCTTCATTTTAGGTGGTAAATTGTTAAAAAGTATAGTTGATCAAAATTATATTAAAAATTTAATAACCAGTTGTGTTTTAATAGATAACTCTAATTTTTTAATATAATTTTAATTTAACTTAAAAAATTAGAGTTATTATGTAAGAATGTTATATTTATTTTATTTTGAATATTATTGATTCTTTGTATTGTGGTCATAAAACAATTATTGGAAAAAATGGAGTAACTTTACATTCTCTTTTATAAAAAAGTTAGAACATTATATGTATTTAATTTTTGACACAGAAACAACAGGTTTACCAAAAAATTTCAACGCTCCGCTTTCAGATTCGGATAACTGGCCAAGAATGGTTCAGATCGCATGGCAGGTGCATGATGATGATGGGAACTTGATTGAAAATCAGGATTATATAATAAAACCTGAAGGGTATGATATTCCCTTCAACGCAGCCCGTATTCACGGTATTACAACGAAAATTGCCAATGAAGAAGGCCGTGACCTTGAAGAGGTTTTAAAAGAATTTGCTGAAGTTTTAGATAGGGTAAGAGTCGTTTCCGGACACAATGTGGAATTCGATTACAATATCGTAGGAGCAGAGTTTTACAGAAAAAACCTTAAAGACAATCTACAGGAAAAACCCAGAGCGGATACCATGATTTTGGGAACCGACTTCTGCCAGTTAGGTGGAGGAAGGGGAGGAAGATACAAATCTCCAAAACTTGAAGAACTTTACGAAAAGCTTTATGGAAGTAAGTTTGATGAAGCCCATAATGCTGCTGCCGACGTAAATGCTACGGCAAGAGCTTTCTTTGAAATGATAAGAATTGGGGTGGTTCCCGCAGAAACATTAAAGATTTCTGAGGATCAGCTTGCATATTTCAAGAGCCTTTATCCCGATCCGATAAAACCTTTTAATATTGTTATCAGAAGGCAGGTTGCAGATTTTCATAATAAGAAAAAGCAGCAGGATTTCGGAAGTGTTGATGAAATTGATCTGGGTAAATATTTCAATTTTGACAATCACAGTGTTTTCTCAACACTAATGGCCACTTCAAGCATTAATGATTTAATTAAAAAAGCTACAGATGACAATTTTCCTGCCGTTGGGATGGTGGATTTGGGAAATATGATGGGGGCCTTTAAATTTGTTTCAGCAATTGAAGGGGCAAATGCTGACCGTGCAAAAAAACATAAAGAATATCTGGCGAAAAAACAGGAAGCTGAAGAAAACGGAGAAGAATTTAATGAGGCTGAACCTGTTTCCGAACCTTTAATTCCTGTAGTGGGTTGTGAATTTTATATTTCAGACCGTTACGAACAGAAGCAGTTTACAAAAGATGATCCTGACAGAAGAACCCAGGTGGTTTTGTTAGCGAAAGATTTTGAAGGATATAAAAACTTGGCAAAACTTTCAAGTATTGGTTTCTTAAAAGGATTTTATTTTGGAGTTCCCAGAATCAGCCGTGAATTGATTGCTGAATATAAACAAGGTTTAATTGCTCTGACTTCCGGAATTCTGGGAGATATTCCGGATGCTATTTTAAATACCGGTGAACAGAAAGGAGAGGAGCTTTTCAAATGGTGGAAAGATACTTTTGAAGATGACTTTTATGTACAGATTCAAAATCATAAACTGCCTGAAGAAGAACACTTAAATGATGTTTTACTGCATTTTGCAGATAAATATAATGTTAAGATTTTAGCGCAGAACGAAACTTTTTATACCAATAAAGATGATTCTAATATTCAGGACATTGTAAGCTGTATTAAAGACGGCGAAAAATTGACAACTCCTGTCGGAAAAGGCTTTGGAAAGAGAAGAGGGTTGGCTACAGGAGAATATTATATCAAAAATTCTGACGAAATAAAAGAAGCGTTTTTAGCTTATCCTGATGCTTTTGATGCTTATGAAGAATTTACTTCAAAATTCAAGCCCTATACATTAAAAAGAGATGTATTACTTCCAAAATTTGATATTCCGGAAGAATTTATTCATGCTGAAGATGAGATTGATGGAGGGAAGCGTGGTGAAATGGCGTATTTGACGCATTTAACATATGAAGGAGCGAAAAAAAGATATGCAGAAACCGGAATCACAGACGAAATTAAAGAACGTTTAGATTTTGAACTGGAAGTAGTTGCCAATACGGGGTATCCCGGTTATTTCCTGATTGTACAGGATTTTTGTAATGAAGCAAGAAAAATGGGCGTTTGGGTTGGTCCAGGCCGTGGTTCTGCTGCAGGTTCTGCCGTAGCATATTGTACGGGAATTACCAATGTGGATCCTATTAAGTATGATTTGCTTTTTGAGAGATTTCTGAATCCGGAAAGGGTTTCCATGCCGGATATTGATATTGACTTTGATGATGAGGGACGTGATAAAATCATTAAATGGGTAGTTGAAAAATACGGTAAAAATCAGGTAGCACAGATTATTACGTACTCGGTTTTAGGAGGGAAATCTGCGATTAAAGATGCGGGAAGAGTGTTGGATGTTCCGATTCCTGATACAAATAATATTGCAAAATTAATTCCGCCAAGTCCGGGGATGAACATTGCAAAAGCTTTATCTAAATATGATAAACTAAAACCGGAAGAACAGATGCTTGTTGATGAAATGAGATATGTTCTGAACAGTCCGGATGATGCCCGTCATGACGTACTTGCGAGTGCCAAAAAAATGGAAGGCTGTATCAGAAATACCGGTATTCATGCCTGCGGGGTGATTATTACCCCGGAAGATGTAAGTAACCTGGTTCCGGTAACTATCGCCGCAAAAGATGCAGATATTCTGGTTTCACAGTTTGATAACTCTGTGGCGGAAAGTGCTGGTCTTCTGAAGATGGACTTCCTGGGGTTGAGAACTTTGACGATCATTAAAGATGCGTTGAAACTGGTAAAAGCAAGACATGGCTTAGACATTGATCCGGATCTTATTCCGCTTGATGATACAAAGACTTATCAATTATTTAAAGAAGGACGGACGGTAGGGATTTTTCAATATGAAAGTCCAGGGATGCAAAAATATATGAGAGAGCTTAAGCCAACGGTTTTTGCTGATCTTATTGCAATGAACGCTTTGTATCGTCCGGGTCCGATCAAATACATTCCAAACTTTATCAACAGAAAGCACGGAATTGAAGAGATCGTTTATGATTTACCTGAAACAGAAGAATATTTAAAAGAAACATACGGGATTACCGTTTATCAGGAGCAGGTAATGCTTTTGTCCCAGAAGCTGGCCAACTTTACAAAAGGTGAAGCCGATACTTTGAGAAAAGCGATGGGTAAAAAGCAGATCGATGTCCTTAATAAAATGTACCCTAAATTCATTGAAGGAGGCAGAAAAAACAATCTGAATGAAGAAAGGCTGGAGAAAATCTGGAATGACTGGAAAGCCTTTGCGGAATATGCCTTTAATAAATCTCACTCCACTTGCTACGCATTTATTGCTTACCAGACAGCCTATCTGAAAGCCAATTATCCTGCAGAATATATGGCGAGTGTGATGAGTAATAACATTAACAATACGGATTCAATTACCATGTTTATGGAGGATTGTAAAAGTATGGGAGTAGATGTATTGGGACCGGATGTGAATGAATCTCAATATAAATTTTCTGTAAACGAAAAAGGACAGATCCGTTTCGGATTGGGAGCAATCAAAGGAATTGGAGAAGGTCCGAGTGAGGGAATTACACGAGAAAGAGCGAACGGAAGATTCAAAAATATTTATGATTTTTTTGAAAGAATTTTGCCTTCGCAAATGAATAAAAGAGTAGCAGAAAGTTTGGTGCTTGCAGGAGCTTTTGATGAATTGGATTCTTTCCATAGAGGTCAGTATTTTGATATTGATATGGCCGGAAGAACGAATCTTGAAAGATTGATCAGATATGGACAAAGCTTCCAGGAGAGTAAAAATGAAATGGAACATTCTCTTTTTGCGGATTTTGCAGAAGAAGTACAGATTGAGCAGCCGAAATTAGCACCTTGCCCTGAATGGCCAAATATGCATAAACTTAACAAAGAAAAAGAAACGATCGGATTTTATCTTTCTGCACATCCTTTGGATGAATTTAAATACCAATACCAGTTTATGCAGGGTCAGCTTTCTAAAAAGGCAGTGTTGGAAAAGGATGAGGAAAAAGTAGCTATAGATGAGGTTCCTATTTTGGAAAAAGATTCCATTGATGAGGTTGCAGATCTTGTAGAAATTGTTTCTGATGACATCGTTGCCGGTGAAGAGGAAGAGGTTATAGAAGAAGTAACAAAAAAAGCTGAACCAAAAGGAGTTTTTCATTTTTTGAATCTTGATGAAGTGGATGCCTATAAAGAGCAGGCTTTCGCAAATAAACAGGAGGAGCTTTTTGAAGAAAAGAAAAAAGACTGGAAGACTTTACAGAAAGAAAGAGAAAACGGTGGCGGCGGAAAAGAATATACCGTTGCTGGTCTGATTACGGAGTATGTGGTAAAAGATGGTTTCAGAAGCGGCGAAAAAGTAGCTTTTGTTACCCTGGAAGATTATTCGGGATCATATTCATTCAGATTGGGAGACAGGGATTATATGAGGCTGAAGGAAAAGCTGGAGGTTCAGAGATTTGTTATTTTCAAAATAAAATTTGCTCAGGTGAAGGATGGAAGAGTCTTTGTTAATGTAAATGATGTAATAGAACTGCAGGAAGCATTTGAAAGGTTTGCGAAGAGTATATCTTTGGTTATGGACGTTATGGATGTGAGAGCTGAAGATCTGGACTTTTTCAGAACGGTGCTTGACAGAAATAAAGGAAATCAAAAGCTGAAATTCTTTATTAAAAATCTTGAGGATGACTCCCATATCGAAGTGCAGTCTATGAAACATTCGGTAGACTTGAATGGAGACTTGATTAAAGAAATTCAATTATTGAATAAATATGAATTCTATTTGAATTAAAGTAAAATATACTATTTAAAGAGAGTGGCTTAGGTCACTCTTTTTTTTGTTTACATATTGAGAGAATTGATGAAAATTTTTAAATAGTTTTTTGTATTGAATAGAAAAATATTCTGAAGTCTATTTTAATTATATAGTAAATTAAAATATTGATTGTTAGTGTTTTAATATTTTTCAACATATTGCGAAATATTTGTTAAAATTAAATAAACGTTTGATTATATCGTGTTTTAATGATGTTTTTATTTGTTTTTATTTAATGTTTTATGATATTTTCTGATGTTTTGGTTAAAATATGAATTAATATTTATACATTTACCGTCCTAATTTTTATTATTACTATTTATGAAGAAATTACTACTTTCGTGTTTAGCCTTCCTGAGTATGGGAGTCTATGCACAAACTAATGTCGCCAACTATACTTTTTCAAAAAGTAGCGGGGTGGCGTACACCTCAATTACTGGGGGGACAAAATTATTTCCTACCGGGACTAATACAACTTATGATAATGAGGTGTCTGCAGCAATTCCTCTATCTTCTCCTTTTACTTTCGGTGGTGTTGCAATGACAACCTGTTATGTGAGTGCAAATGGTTTTATAACCTTTGGAGCTGCGCCTTCAGGGACAAACTATACACCAATGTCGAGTCTTGGATCAACGACAGGGGCAATTTCTGCTTTTGGGCAGGATGGAGGTTTTTCATCATCAGATGCAACACAGCCGCCGGGAAATCATGAAGTTCGATATGAGGATCTCGGAACTGAATTTGTTGTACAATGGCAGGATCATGCTAATTACAGCAATAGATCTTCTGAAAGATTAAATTTTCAGATTCGTCTGGTGTATGCTACTGGCGAAATCAAAATTATATATGGAAACTGTACGGATCCTGGAATCAGTACCTCCAATAGTACTCCTCATGTAGGAATAAGAGGAAACAGTACCACTTATACTTCCAATGTAAATTCTCTGATGATTGGAAATGTGCCGTCTGGGACAACTTGTGATTGGTCTAAAGCTGTTACGGGCAGTGCTAATAACAGTACTATGCTTTTCTCCAGCACAACAAACGCAAGTGTTAAAATCCCAGCTGGCCTGCAATATAAATGGGTGCCTGGTACGCAGGCGCCGGTAAGAACTTTTGCTGCTGCAACTGCAATTACCAATAATGCTGCAACTGTAAATTGGACTGCCCCAACGGGTGCTACAGCTTACAATGTGCAGTATAGAGCAGTTGGAAGCTGTGATTGGACTGATTTCGTTGGTAATCCGGTTTCTGCTGCTACTGCTACAATTACGGGTCTTACCCAGAATACAACCTATCAGGTGCAGGTACAGGCTTTAAATGGTGCCGTACAATCTGTATACTCGCATATTCCAAATGCTGCCGGAACAGGGAACGGCTATGCATCTACAGGATCTTTTACAACTGCAGCTAACTGTGCAAGTACCGTTACCGGTCTTTCTTCTTCTGCTATAACCCCTGAATCTGCTGCAATAAGCTGGACAGCTTCCACAACACCTCCAGGTAATGGATATGAATATTATTATTCTACATCTTCAACTACACCAATCTCAACCGTTACTCCTTCAGGCTCTGTTGGTGCTGGGGTAATTACTGCAAATTTATCAGGCTTAAATCCTTCAACTCAATATTATTATTGGGTGAGAGGAAACTGTAATGGAACTGATAAAGGAGTGTGGTCAAGTTCTGCCAACTTTACAACTTTAGGTCTTTGTCCGACAGTCACTGCTCCGACATCTAGTGCTACAGGAGTAAGTGTGACACCTACAATAACATGGACTGCCATAAATGGAGCTGCAGGTTACAAACTAAAAGTTGGAACAACTTCAGGAGGAAATGACATCTTAGATATGGATATCGCTGGTGGTGCTAATAGTTCTTATACATTAGCTGCGCCTTTAAATTTTGCTACTACCTACTATTACTCTGTTACTGCATATACAGCTAATATTGCAGGGCCGGCTACGGCATGTACAGTAAGATCATTCCAAACAGTATGTAATTCAGCAAACTTGCCGTATACTTTAGATTTTGAAAATGTTACGACACCTGCTTTACCAATTTGTACAACTGTTATTAATAGTGGTTCGGGGAATTTATGGAAAACGGCAACTGCTCCAACTGGTTTTACAGGAAAAGTACTTAACTATTCATATAATAGCAGTAATGCTGCCAATACATGGTTCTTTACACAAGGTTTAAATCTTACAGCCGGAGTTAGCTATAGAATCAAATATAAATATGCAAATGCAACCGGAGCAACACAATATCCTGAAAAAGTAAAAGTTGCTTACGGATCTTCTGCTACAAGTGCAGCGATGACAAATACCATAGCTGATCACGGTAATATTATCGGTGGAACTGTTACAAATACGTTTACAGACTTTACGCCAAGTACAACAGGGGTTTATTATATCGGATTCCAGGCATATTCTCTTGCTGATATGAATCAAATCTATGTTGATGATATTTATATTGATGTTACTCCTACTTGTTCAGAGCCGTCAGGTATTACTGTTTCAGCTATTACAACCAATGGAGCAAATGTTTCATGGACTGCACCTGCTACGGTACCGGGAAGCGGCTATGAATATTACTATTCTACAAGTAATACAGCTCCTACAGCCTCTACTACTGCTTTAGGAAGCAGTACTACAACCTCAGCTCCATTATCCGGATTATCTCCTTCTACTACGTATTATTTATGGGTAAGATCTGTATGTAGTACTTCTGATAAGAGTATATGGACTTCGGTTACTAGCTTTAATACACTTTGTGGAGCAGTTATGGCACCTTTTGCTCAAAACTTTGATGGTGGAGCAGCACCAAACTGTTGGAATAATGTAAACCCTACAGCAACGGGTACTGATGCTAACCTTTTCTGGAAGTTCTCAGGAGCTGCAGATTATGGTGCAAGTCCAGCTAACAACGGAAAAGCAGCAGGTACATATGCGTGGGTAGATGCAAGTTCACCATATTCAGGAGCAGGTACCAATACCGTACAATTGGTTACTCCTTCTGTAAATTTAACAGGATTAACTGCGCCACTTGTTTCTTTTGATTGGTTTAAAAATCATTCAATGTCAACCACCACAACAGTTACTCCATCTACCTACGATAATAATAAACTTACTGTAGAAGTGAATGACGGAAATGGCTGGGTAGTTATCTTTACTGATACAACCAACTTAAATCAGTGGAGAACGGTTGCTGTTCCTTTAGCTGCTTCTTATATCGGAGCTACTATTCAGGTGAGATTTACTGTAGATAAAAACGTAAACGGTAACGGGTATTTCTATGATGATGTTCTTTTAGATAATGTTGAAGTAAAGCAAAATCCTAATCTGGCAACTTCTGAAACTGCAGCAAAAGATCATAAGCTAACTGTATATCCTAATCCATTTACTGATATGTTAACAATCTCTGATGTATCCAAGGTACAGTCTGTTTCAATTGTTGATGTTTCAGGAAGACTAATTAAGACTATTGAGAAACCTTCTTCTGAACTTCAGTTGAGAGATCTTAAAGAAGGATTGTATCTAGTTGTTTTGAATATGAAAGACGGATCTAAACAAACCGTTAAAGCAATTAAAAGATAAGATTTTATTAATCATTCTATGAAACGACAGCTATTTGGCTGTCGTTTTTTTTATTTGTGGTGTAGATATCTATGGACCCATCATTATATCTTTTTTAAAAACTTAAAAAAAGATATTTCAAATTATTGTAAATTCGTGGATGTACTAATAACCAAAAACTTATACATGAAAAAAATCTTGTTTTTATGCTTACTGATGGTAAGCATTGTACTGAATGCTCAGATCAAATTAGGTGCAGGAAGTACAGACATGGGTAATGCTCCGGTCAATAGTGGTTTTACCTTCTCTTATTCTCAGCAGATTTATACAAAACAAGAAATCAATGCTGACGCAGCAGGTAATATTACCGGACTTAAATTTTACTTAACGCCTTCTGCAAATCCCGCTTATTTATCAAGCTGGGTGGTTTATTTAGGCCACACCACAAAAAATTCTTTAAATTATCAGACAGGCTGGATTCCCGTTGGGGAAATGACACAAGTTTATTCTGGTGCGGTTACTAATGTAAACGGAGTTGTAGAGGTTACATTTGCTACCCCTTTCCCATATGATAATGCAAGAAATTTAGTTATTGCAGTAGATGAAAATGGATTTAATTCTAATTCAAATAATCCGTTTTTTGTGTATAATACTATGGAGCAGGCTCTTTATACTGAGAATAATACCGTTAATCCGGACCCTGCAAATCCTCCAATTGGTCATTTTTTACCCTATAAGCCTGTAGTCAGTCTTATGGGATTAGTTCCCAATCCGTTACCGGATTGTCCGATAATTAATTATCCTGCAAACAATGCTTCGTCTGTACCGGTTCTGCCTAATTTTACGTGGGCTGCTGTACAGGGAGCTACAAGTTACAAAGTTTCAGTTGGAACTACTCCGGGGGGAACAGATATAGTTAATCAGCAGTCGGTAACGACAACAAACTTTACTCCGTCATCTCCACTTTTGGCAAGTACAGTTTATTATCTTAAAATAACAGCAGTGGGATTGGCAGGAGAGTCTTCCGGTTGTGTTAATCAGAAATTTACAACAGTGCCAGGTATACCCTTCAATGATGAGTGTATCAATGCTATAAATCTTACTGTAAATCCAGATGTGAATTGTGTGAGTTTTACCTCTGGGACTACTGTGATGTCAACTGTATCATCTCCTGCATCATCATGTGGTACGAGTACTGGTGATGTATGGTATAAGTTTACAGCTACTTCTTCTACCCATACAGTTAATCTGAAGGATGTAACCTCTGTACCATTAGGAGGTGGGTATGTTTATTTTCAGGTTTTAAAAGGTGATTGTGGTAATTTGACAAGTATATTATGTTCTGGTTCTGGATGTGGTTATGTGACTAGTGCATCCTGTCCTCTTTCTATAATTAATAATCTTACTGTCGGGGAAACTTATTATATAAAAGTGTTTAGTGGATCAGGCTATTCATCTCATAAATTTGATATATGTGTAGGAACAGTTCCACCGCCGCCATCCAATGATAATTGTACCAATGCTATAAGTGTTCCTGTGAATTCTGGAATGGATTGTATCAATGTTACTTCCGGAACAACTTTATCTTCAACGAAGTCTGCTGTATCTTGTGACTCTTTCTCCAGATATGATGTGTGGTATAAATTTATAGCAACTGATACCAAGCATATCATTAAATTGATTAATAAAGTTGCTGTGGGAGAACCAAACTCTTTGGGAGGATTAAATTTTAATGTGCTTGGTGGCAGTTGTGGTAATTCTGTATGTGTAGGAATGGGAGGGGCAGTTGGGCTTGTTACTGGTCTTACAGTGGGAGAAACTTATTATCTCAGACTATTTGATGTAGAAGGAAAACCCTATTCGGGTTTCAATTTTGATTTATGTATTACAAAAGATTTGACACCGATTCCAGTAAATGACGAATGTGCAAATGCGGTCTCTTTGGTCGTTAATCCGGATTTGACCTGTGTCGGGGGACTTGAAGGAAGTACTTTGGGAGCAACAGTTTCAACGATGTTACCAGCAGCTTCGTGTGCTGGAATCGGGGTACAGAATGACGTTTGGTTTAAGTTTGTTGCCACAGGAACCAGCCACAGAATTAGTTTTAAAAACATTCTGGATGTTGGAGTGAGTGGTGTACAGCAGGATATACGATTTGAGATTTTCAAAGGTAGTTGTAGTAGTTTAACAAGTGTAAAATGTGGTGGAAGCGTTAATAGTTCTAGTTACATTAATAACGTTTCGGGGCTGGTTGTAGGTGAAACCTATTATATAAGGGCATACAGTACAGGTGTTGGTATTACCGTTAAATTCAATATATGTGTGGGGACATTGCTGCCTCCTGTTAATGATGATTGTACTGGTGCTTTGCCGGTTTCAAACTTCCCATATACTTATACACAGGTTGATGCTGAGCATACTACCAATAATAACGGATTTATAAACTCTTGCAATTCTGGGATGAATGACGGAACATGGTTTACTTTCGTGGGTGATGGTTTCCTACATAAGATTACAGTTTCAAGACCTTTAAATAGCAGATTTAATTTTAGTATTGGTGCATATAAAGGAAGTTGTGGAAACTTGACGTGTGTAAAAAGAGTAGATTTTACTGGCTCAAGCCCGGTTATAATGGATTTGCCAACTGTTGCGGGAACCGTATATTATATAAATATTGGAGATCGGGATTACTATACTGATACAGTAGAAGGTATTTTTACTATTACTATAGAAAAGGTAACCAGTCTTGGTACTTCCGAGGTTTTCCAAAATACAGAAAGTATAGATGTATATCCGAATCCATTTACAAACGTACTGAATATTTCAAAAGCAGATAAGGTAAAATCAGTTTCTATTCTGGATTCTTCCGGAAGATTGGTTAAAACAATTGAAAAACCTTCTTCTGAACTTCAGTTGAGAGATCTTAAAGAAGGATTATATTTAGTTGTTTTGAATATGAAAGACGGATCTAAACAAGCCGTTAAAGCAATGAAGAGATAATATAATTTCTTAAAAAATAGAAAAGAGAGACTGTTCAATTTGTGCGGTCTCTCTTTTTTTTGAGTGAAATTGCCTTATGTTAAAAGAAAAGTTGTATTTGTTGTCATATGATGAAAAAAATATTTTTTTTATTGCTGATTTTCACTAGATTTGAGTAACTAATACTGATTTATATGAAAAATTTTTTACTCGTTGGTTTTTTAATAACTGGCTTTTTATCCTCCGCACAGACTTACTGTACGCCAGCATTTGCTAGTGGGTGTAGTGGAGGAGATGTGATAGATTCTTTTGCAATTCCGGGTGCCGGATTTGATCATGCGAATACAGGTTGTTCTACCGATGCCTATGGAGATTACACTTCTATGACGATCAATCTGAATGCAGGTTTAAACTATGATTTTAGCGTTAAACATGATTATAGTGATCAGAATGTGCGCATCTGGATAGATTTTAATAATGACGGAACTTTTGATGATGCAGCCCCCGAGCTTGTAGCTTCAGCAAGCAGTACTCTTGTAGGAGCTAACAATATTACTTCAGGGCTTATAACAATTCCTTCTACCGTAACTCCTGGTACTTACAGAATGAGAGTAGGAGATAGATTCTCCAGTGATCCTATTCCTTGTAATACAGATGGCTATGGAGAAGCACATGATTATACAGTTGTGATAGGAGCGGTTCCGACCTGTTTTGCCCCAACCAGCTTAACGGTTTCAGCTGTTACTACAAATACAGCTCAGATTGCATGGACAGCTCCAACTTCTGCTCCGGGCAGCGGCTATGAATATTATTACTCAACATCCAGTACATATCCTACGGCTGCTACTGTAGTTTCCGGAACTAGTAATGCTGTAACAGCTAATTTGTCTACACTTGCTCCGGCTACTGTTTATCACGTATGGGTACGTTCTGCATGCAGTACTACAGACAAGAGTGCATGGTCTCAAATGGCAACATTTATGACAGCTTGTGTTTCTGTTGGCGTGCCATACGCACTGGATTTCGAAAGTATAACTCCACCTGATCTTCCGAATTGCACCTCAGTAGTGAATGATGGTTCAGGAAATATGTGGGAAACTGGTGATCTGGACGCTCAAGGATTTACAGGAAATGTCCTTCAGTATTCTTATGACTATGCCAATAATGCTGATACCTGGTTTTTCACTAATGGAATCAACCTTACAGCAGGAGTTACTTATAGAGTTAAATATAAATATGCAAATGCAGAAGGATTTGTATATGCTGAGAAATTAAAAGTAGCCTACGGAACTTCAGCTACAGGTGCAGGAATGACCAATACACTGGCAGATCACCCGAATGTAGTTACCAGTACAGCAACAAGTGCTTTTGTGAACTTTACACCAACTACAACAGGGGTATATTATATTGGGTTCCAGGCATATTCTGATGCTAACATGAACCAGCTGTATGTAGATGATATTAATGTAGATGTTGCTCCTGCTTGTAGTGAGCCAACTGCTCTGGCTATTTCAAATATAACTGCCGGAGGAGCCACGGTTTCCTGGACAGCTGCCACTCCCGTACCTGCAAACGGATATGATATTTATTACAGCACAACCAATATAGCTCCTACAGCGGCAAGCACACCAAATTTCACAGGAGTTACAGCAACTACTTATAACATTCCAAGTTTAGCACCTTCCACTGCGTATCATGTATGGGTGAGATCTGCATGTAGTGCAACAAGCAAAAGCGCATGGAGTGATCCCGTTACATTTACTACGCTGTGTTCAAGTGCAAACCTTCCTTATCTAGTAGATTTTGAAAGTGTTACTACTCCGGATCTTCCTGGATGCACGATGAACACCAACATGGGATCCGGAAATAACTGGGAAACTGCAGATCCTCCTTCTGATAGCCAGGGATTTACTACCAATGTACTAAGATATCATTATAATTCTTCCAATTCAGCCAATGCATGGTTCTTTACTCAAGGATTGAACCTGACAGCAGGAGTACAATACACAATCAGCTATAAATATGGGAATAACTCATCTACCTATGCTGAAAAACTTAAAGTAGCTTACGGAACTTCACCGGTTGAATCTGCAATGACTAATTCAGTGGCAGATTATCCTTCAATCAACGATGAAATGGCTCATACAGAGTCTATAACGTTTACAGTTCCTGCTACCGGAGTGTATTTCTTTGGATTTAATGCCTATTCAGATGCGGACCAGTTTAATCTGTATGTAGATGATATAAGCATCAATAATGCGAACCTGGCAACATCTGAGGTTGCTGCAACAAAAAACAGTATCAGAGTATATCCTAATCCATTTACAGATGTATTGAATATCTCTGAAGTGAAAAATGTGAAAAATGTATCAGTAACGGATGTTACGGGAAGATTAGTGAAAACTATTGCAAACCCTGAATCTACGATACATTTAAGAGATTTAATGCAGGGCGTTTACTTAGTAACTTTAGAAATGAAAGACGGATCTAAGCAGACTATCAAAGCCATTAAAAAATAATTTATCATTTAAATAAAAAGAAAGAGACGGGTCATTAATGATCCGTTCTTTTTATTGCACAAACTTTGAAAATCAATGATTAAAAGAAAGATGAGCGAAAAAATTCACTCATCTTTTTTATTTTGTCATATGACTATTTTGTAATATAAATCATTAAGAATTATCCATTATTTATTAGGTACCGGCTGTATCTCTCCCTTATTCATAAGGTCAAAAACAGTAGGGAAGAACATTACTAATATAAAGTAGACGATGATCATCAGCACCACCAGTGCAAAAAGAATGATCACTAAACTATTCGGTTTGTTTTTCTTTTTTGATTCCATGATTTTGTGGTATTTTGTGAATAAATTATATTGATATTCAATATCAAGCTAATTTCTTGCCACACTTCTTGCAATACCTTGCATCATCATCAATATCTTCGTTACCACAGCGCTCACAGATCAGTTCCAGGTTTTGTCTCTTGTTTCTCATTTCTGCTGTTACAATACCGGTAGGAACTGCAATAATAGAGTAACCGGCCAGCATCAGAACAACTGCAAAAAACTTTCCTAAAGGCGTGATTGGGGATACATCACCATATCCTACAGTAGTTACCGTAACAACTGCCCAATAGATAGATTGAGGTATGGTTTCAAATCCCTGTCGTCCACCTTCCACCATAAACATCAGTGATCCTACAATAACTGAGAATATAATCAGGAATAAAAGGAAAATGTAAATTTTTCTCGAACTGTTTTTCAGAGCCCTTACAATAAGGTAGCCGTCATTCATAAAATCCAGTAAATTGAAAATCCTGAAAATCCTCAACATTCTCAGCATTCTGAAAATCAGGAAATACTTAGTGATAGGAAAGAAAAAGCTGAGGAAAAAAGGAACCAGAGCGAGAAAGTCTATTACCCCGAAAAAACTGAAAATATAACTTCTTTTATTCTTTACCACTGCAATACGCATAGAATACTCGAGAGTGAAGAAAATAGAAATCACCCACTCCAGAATCAGGAAAGTATAATGAAACCTTTTATCAAGCTTAGGTACACTTTCCATCATAATGATGGCAGTACTTGCAAGAATTAAAGATAGTAATATGATATCGAACAGTTTTCCGAGTCTGGTATCGGAGCGATAAATGATCCGGTAAAGGAATCTTTTCCAAAGAATGTCTTCAGGAATTAGATTATGTTCTCTTTCCATTTATATAGGTTATTTCACAGCGAAGTTAGTAATTTCTATAAAGTATAGGGTAAAGATATGATTGTTAAAAGAATCTTGCAAATGTTAAAGAATTTTCTATCATTAAAAAGTGAATTATTTAGGTTTAATTTGATGATTTTCAATACATTATAATAAGTAAAATACGAATAAAATATGACATATAAAAATTTATTTTTTAACATAATATTGATTCAAGTTTGTAATTTTATCCAACAAAAGCTTTATATCATGAGAAAAATTTTAACCTTGTTTATTCTGTTTTTCATAAGCAGTTTTGTACATGCTCAGGTCGGGATTAATACCACGGCTCCAAATGGTGCTTCAGTATTGGATATAGTCTCCAACCAGAAAGGAATTCTCATTCCTCGCCTTACAGATACTGACCGGGATACAAACCTGGCAGATAATGACGTTTCCACAGTACCTCCTGCAGGGGTTGTGAATGCTAACCTTACTGCAGGAACACTTATTTTTAATACGACAACGAATAACTTCCAGTATTGGGATGGTACCCTCTGGAGACAGCTTTTTGTTCCCACATCTTCTCAGGCTGGTAACGACGGTGTCGTTAAAATAAATTCTGGAAACGCAAATGTAAAACCCTCATTCAGTTTAAGTGCGGCAGGAAGCGGGTATGGACCAAGACAACAGGTGCTTTATACCACACCGCTGATTTTTGCAGCAAGTCCTACTACAAGCTGGCCGGAAACCACAGTACCATTTCCGGGAGTTACATCCAATATTTATGTTGCAGCTACTGGTAAATGGAGAGAAAATGAAATTAACGGACAGGTCCATGTCTGGAGAGCCATCGCTACTATTACTCCGGGGTCCAATTCTTCAGGATCCGTAAAGGCTACTTTTAAAAATCCTGACTCAGGTTTTGAAATTAACTCTATCCAGTTGGTACCAAGCGGTTCAAGTGGAACAGGTAACATTCTTACATTCTATTTCTATACCATTGCAGATCCTGCGAGTCTTGATCCGGGAAGAGGTTACCAGCTTTTTATGGAAGCCGATATAAGCTGTGGTGTGGTAATGGAGTCCTTTACAAGAGTATCGCTTTTCAAAGATTAACAGTCTATTTATTTTTTTATATCAAATTCAAACCGGCCGATGAAAGCCGGTTTTTTATTGAAGCAGAAATATTCTTTGGGTTTTTAGTAAAATTAATATCTTCGCTGTAACCGTAAAATATAAATTAATGAAGCTAAAAACTGTAATTGCAAAGATTGAAGAGGAAATAAATATCAGACAGGCAGAAGATTTTGATAATGTAGGCCTGTTGTGTGGTGTTTATGATCGTGATGTATCTGGGATTCTGGTTTGTCATGATGCTTTGGAAAATGTTGTAGATGAGGCTGTTGAAAGAAACTGTAATCTTATTGTATGTTTCCATCCGATTATATTTTCCGGACTCAAATCTTTAACAGGAAAAAACTATGTAGAAAGAGCCGTTTTAAAGGCTATTGAAAATAAAGTGGCTATCTATGCCATTCACACAGCATTTGATAATGATTTCTTTGGAGTTAATTATGGAATTTGCAGTCAGTTGGGATTAAAGAATATGAAAATTCTTCAGCCGAAAGAAAATAATTTAAAACAGCTGACGGTTTTTGTTCCGAAAGAGCATTCTGAAAAAGTCAAAGAAGCTATGTTTTCAGCAGGAGCAGGAAATATCGGTTTCTATGACGAATGCAGTTTTACGGTCAATGGTAACGGAACATTCAGACCTGTAGAGGGCTCAAATCCATTCTCAGGACAGCAAGGTATTCGTGAAAATGCAGATGAAGACATGATCTCTGTGATTTTTGAAGGCTTTAAACAAGGTCAGATTGTGGGAGCGATGAAAGACGCACATCCTTATGAAGAAGTGGCTCACCAAGTATACAGTCTGGATAATAAAAACCATCATGCCGGACTGGGAATGTATGGTGACCTGGAAGAAGAAATGGATGAAAAAGATTTCCTGAGATTTGTAAAAGAAAAATTTGGTCTTGAAGTGATAAAACATTCCTTTTTCAACAATAAAAAAATCAAAAGAGTAGGGGTTCTTGGAGGTTCCGGAGCGAGTGGAATAAGATCTGCGGCTTCCAGGAAATGTGATGCTTATCTTACCGGAGATCTTAAATATCACGACTATTTTTTAGCAGAGTCTAAAATGCTGATTTGCGATATAGGCCATTATGAATCAGAACAATTTGTTACCCAACAATTATTTGAAATTTTATCACAAAAATTTAGTACATTTGCAATTTCAAAATCTATTGAAAAAACAAACCCAGTAAATTATTTCATTTAAATATGGCAAAAACCAACGATATTTCAGTTGAAGAAAAATTAAGAGCTTTATACGATTTACAGATCATTGATTCAAGATTGGATGAAATCCGAAATACTAGAGGAGAATTGCCAATTGAAGTTGAAGATCTTGAAATCGAGATCGAAGGTCTTGAAAAAAGAGCTGAAAAATTTCATGCTGATATCAAAGATCAGGAAGATCAGATCAAAACAAAGTATGAAGTTATTAACCATGCTAAAACTTTAATTGAGAAATACAAATCTCAGCAGGATAATGTAAGAAACAATAAAGAGTTTGAAGCATTAGGAAAGGAAATGGAATTCCAGGATCTGGAAATTCAGCTTGCAGAAAAAAGAATTAAAGAATTCGGAGTTAAAATTGCTCACAAAAACGAAACTTTAAGTGAACTGAATACTAAGATCGACGATTTAAAAAGCCACTTGAAATTCAAGAAAGAAGAATTGGACGGTCTTATCTCTGAAACTCAAAAAGAAGAAGAATATCTTTTAGAGCAATCTAAAGAATATGCAGGTAAAATTGATGAGAGATTATTGGCTTCTTACAACAGAATCAGAACAAACTCTATCAATGGTCTTGCAGTAGTAGGATTAGAAAGAGGTGCACCAAAAGGATCTTTCTTCACAATCCCACCTCAAAAGCAAATGGAAATTGCTCAGAGAAAGAAAATTATTATTGATGAGCATTCAGGGAAAATCCTTGTTGATGACGAATTGGTAATGGAAGAAAACGAAAGAATGAAATCTGTAATTAAATTCTAATTCAGAACCCATTAAAATATAAAAGACCGGAAGAACTACTTCCGGTTTTTTTATATTTTATCCTTTTTTGTTACCATAATAAAAGTGAATTTCTTTACACAAATTGGTGATCGCTTTCTTTCCTGACGGTGTGAAACCGGAAAAAGAATACTCATTATCTGTTCCCTTATTAAATACTTTATGTGTTCTAGCAGGAATACTTGTCTCCGTAATAGAAGCATTACAGCTTAAACAAATACTGATCTGATTGATTTTTTTTATTCCTTTAAAAAACACCAGTCCAAGATGAGGTTGAAAGCATGCCGCAGAGCTTTCTCCATAACTTGAATTTTTTGCTAAGGCAGATAAGATCTGATCCGCCTGCTTTTGAGTTAGAAATTGCTGTTTTAATATCACAGGAACAAATTTTCCTTTTTTATCAACAGCGCTGGGGTATGTTTCTTCATCACCTGCAAAATCATAAGCAATAATCTTATCATAATCAAGCGTGTTAAAAGGCACTCCATTTTTTACATTAGGTTTTATAATATCAGCGGTTTGAATATAATCATTCAATGCTTTTTCTTTTAAAACAGAATCTAAAGGTGGTGAAATTTCTATTTTTTTCTCAGATATTGATTTTGGATTTTCAGTCTGTTTTTTACATGAAAACATAAAAAATGCCAATCCAACAAAGGTGGATTGGCAAATGAATGTATACTTAAATAATTTCATTTATATTTAATCCTTATGATCATACATCTTATTATACAGAGCTATAAAGTTCTCTTTTATCGCTTTTCTTTTCAGTTTTAAAGTTGGAGTAAGCAATCCGCTTTCAATACTCCATACTTCAGGAGTAAGCTCAATCTTTTTAATTTTTTCCCAGTTTCCAAGATGTTCGTTGATTCCTTCGATTTCCTTTTCAATTCTTTGCTTCAGCTCAGCACTTTTTGCAATCTCTTCAGGTGTAGAACCTATATTCAGGTTGTTTCTCATAGCCCAGCTTTTTGCAAATTCAAAATCAGGCTGTACCAAAGCACATGGCATTTTTTCACCATCACCTACAACCATAATCTGTTCTATGAACTTAGAAGCTTTTGCTAAATTTTCAATAGTTTGAGGGGCAATATATTTTCCACCGGAAGTCTTGAACATTTCTTTCTTACGGTCAGTGATCTGTAAAAATCCGTCACTGTCAACATGTCCGATATCTCCGGTTTTGAAATATCCATCTTCTGTAAAGGCTTCTTTGGTCATCTCTTCATTTTGGAAATACCCTTTGAAAACAGATGGCCCTTTTACTGTAATTTCACCATCTTCCTGGATCTTTACTTTTAAATTATCCAATGGAATACCTACCGTTCCTACTTTCATTTTCTC
Organism: Chryseobacterium sp. MA9; assembly: GCF_024399315.1. Classification (NCBI taxonomy): domain Bacteria; kingdom Pseudomonadati; phylum Bacteroidota; class Flavobacteriia; order Flavobacteriales; family Weeksellaceae; genus Chryseobacterium; species Chryseobacterium sp. MA9. The sequence goes on from NZ_CP075170.1 coordinate 4,823,815, forward strand.
AAAGCTGTTTACGGAAATTACCGGGGAAGTTTCTGTTAAACCATAACCTTCCAAAATTGGAATTCCTGCATTTTGGAACATTAAGTTAAGTCTTGTAGACAATGCTGCAGATCCTGAAACCAATGTCACAATTTCACCACCTAAACCTTCTCTCCATTTGGAAAATACCAGTTTATCTGCAATGATTTCCTGAAGTCCGGATGGTTTTGAGATGATTTTTTTCTTGCTGATTAGGTTCAAAGCCCAGAAAAATATTTTTGATTTCAATCCTCCGGCAGAAGATCCCGTATTGTAAATTTTATCATATACTTTTTCTATCAGCCTTGGGACTACTGTCATATAATGAGGCTTCACTTCTTTTACGTTTTCCCCCATTTTATCGATGCTTTCAGCAAAATAAAGAGAAAAACCATTGTATTGATAGAGATAGAAAAGCATCCTTTCAAAGATATGGCAGATTGGCAGGAAGCTTAATGCTCTTGTTTCCTTATAATCTAAGCTTTTTTTCTTTGGAATCCTTGGAATAGCACCCAATACGTTTGAAACAATATTGTTGTGGGTAAGCATTACTCCTTTAGGTCTTCCGGTAGTTCCGGAAGTATAAATAATAGTTGCAAGATCCTCTGTATTGATAGCATTGGAAAGGTCGTCTACTTCAATTTGTGTAGATTCATCTTTACCCAGATCCAGGATTTCTCTCCAGTTGGCAGCACCGCTGATGTTGTCGAAAGTAAATATTCCCTGTAGACTTGGGATATTATGTTTTACTTTCATAACCTTAGTCAGCAGCTCTTTATCAGAAACAAAACAGTACTGAATTTCAGCATTGTTGAAGATAAATTCATAATCTTCAGGTGAAATACTTGGATAAACGGGTACAGAAACAACTCCGATCTGAGAAAGCCCGAAGTCCATAATAGCCCATTCAGTACGGGAATTGGTCGTAATCAAAGCGATTTTATCACCCGGTTTTATGCCCAGCTTCAGTAACCCTCTGGATATCTTATTTCCCTCATTAATAAACTCCTGCGTAGAAGTTTTTTTCCACTCACCCTGATACTTGGTTACAAACATATCCGTTTTAGGATATTTTTCTAAAGCGTAGTGCGGAATATCGAATAATCTCTTGATCGTCATGATTTTTTAAATAATTTATAAAGAAATTTAAATATAAGCATTTTTTTTAATTGAAAACGTATGAGTGTAATAATTAGAAATTAGTTAAATGCTTGCCATAATATATTGAATCAAAAAGGGGGCCGGAAGCCTTTAAAGGGTGGTTGCGGTGGCTCATTAAGAATACGGTATACCTTAGCTTACCGTTTTTACTTTCACTCTTGAATTGGATGGTATTCCCAATTGGTAAACCGGGATGCCATTTGTAGGTACTTTGAACCTTAGAATGTATTTCAGCTCCCTTTTTTATGCGTTTTTCCTGTCTTTAATTTATATTTTCAGATTTGCTTAAAAAGTGTAAATTTACGGCTATCTAATTATTTTTTTTATGGACTTTAATTTATCGGAAGAACAGCTGATGATTCAGCAGGCAGCAAGAGATTTTGCACAGAACGAACTATTACCTGGAGTGATTGAAAGAGACCGTGACCAGAAATTCCCTGCAGAACAGGTGAAAAAAATGGGAGAAATGGGCCTTTTAGGAATGATGGTAGATCCACAATATGGAGGAGCGGGTATGGACAGCGTTTCTTACGTGCTGGCAATGGAGGAGATTGCAAAAGTAGATGCTTCTGCAGCTGTTGTAATGTCTGTAAATAACTCATTGGTTTGTGCCGGTCTTGAAAAATTTGCTTCTGAAGAACAGAAAGTAAAATATCTTACTCCACTGGCTAGCGGACAGGTAATCGGAGCTTTTGCATTATCTGAGCCTGAAGCTGGTTCTGATGCAACTTCTCAGAAAACAACTGCTGAAGACAAAGGAGATTATTATCTTTTAAACGGGATCAAAAACTGGATCACCAATGGTGGAACAGCTACTTATTATATCGTAATTGCACAGACAGATCCTGAGAAAAAACACAAAGGGATCAATGCTTTCATCGTAGAAAGAGGATGGGAAGGATTTGAAATCGGACTGAAAGAAGACAAATTAGGAATCAGAGGAAGTGATACGCACTCTTTGATCTTTAATAATGTAAAAGTTCCAAAAGAAAACAGAATTGGTGCTGATGGATTCGGGTTCAACTTTGCAATGGCAGTATTGAACGGAGGAAGAATCGGTATTGCTTCTCAGGCTTTAGGTATTGCTGCAGGAGCTTACGAACTGGCATTGAAATATGCTAAAACAAGAAAAGCTTTCAAAACTGAGATCATCAACCACCAGGCTATCGCATTCAAATTGGCTGATATGGCAACTCAGATTACGGCAGCAAGAATGTTATGTTTCAAAGCGGCATGTGAAAAAGATGCAGGAAAAGATATATCTGAAAGTGGAGCTATGGCAAAACTATACTCTTCTCAGGTAGCAATGGATACTACTATTGAAGCAGTACAGATCCACGGTGGATACGGATACGTGAAAGAATACCACGTAGAAAGATTAATGAGAGATGCGAAAATTACTCAGATCTACGAAGGAACTTCTGAAATTCAGAAAATCGTGATCTCAAGAAGCATCGCAAAATAACATTTTATAAAGCACACTACTATGAAAAAATCTTTGTGGATCACCCTCGGTGTTGTATTACTGTTACTAGGTGTATTTGTCTGGTATAAATACTATTTTGTTTTCGGAGAAGGAGTGAAATCCGGATACCTGAACTATGCCATGAAAAAAGGCTATATCTTCAAAACCTATGAAGGTAAACTGATTCAGGAAGGCTTCGGAAGAGGAAAAACAGGAACAATTACAAGCTATGAGTTTGAGTTTTCTGTGGATGACCCTGAGATTTTCAAACAATTGGAAACCAACAGCGGTAAAACCTTTGATCTGCATTACAAAGAATACAACGGCGCGCTCCCATGGAGAGGAAATACAAAGTTTGTCGTAGACAAAGTAGTGAATATGAAATAAAAAACAAATAAGGCTCTCAATCTGAGGGCCTTATTTTACACCAAATCACAAAATATTAATATATGAAATAAAAATTTCCAAACTTATTTTGAACCTTATTTAACAACAAAGATTCATTACACTTTGCTTTTACTTAAAGTTAAGAGGAATTTTCCAAATAAGCAAACTGTTTCACTGAATGTTTGATAAAATTAAACATTAGAATTGAACTTCAATTCTAAACCTCATTAAAAAAACATTAAAAATCCACCATGAAGATGGATTTTAAACTTAGTGAGAGTCGTTATGAGGGATATTTTTATTCTTCTTTTTGTAAAAGTAATATCCAATACCAGCAATAAGGAATAAAGGCCACAACGGAAGAATAAAGAGGAAAATAGAAGTGATCACCTCCCAGCCTGATTCAATGGCTGCCAATGATTTTCCACCGAAAGTTTTAGGTTCTTTTTCTGTTTGAGTCTTATCACTGATATTTATATTGATCGTACAGATCGTATTGTCTGCATAATTACGCCCTGAAACCTGAATATCTTTAGTGTCTATGTCTCCAACATTACTGTTGATGGCATCCATTAAACCATCAAAATGCTGAATAGGAACTTTGATATCAAGACTGTATGTTTTTTGATTCTCTCCATAAGGACTGGCAGATTCCACATAAGAAAGATTTTCACTTTTGATGTAGCCGTTATTTTTATGGGCTTCTTCTCTAATGATTTCCTTCACCGTTTCTGCATTCTCTGCTTTTATGACAAGATATCCTGATTTCACCATTTTATCTTTTGGCATATTTAGTTCATAGCTGTCATTTTTAGGTTTGTCCTTATAAATGATTTTAGTTTCTTTAATGACTTTTGGAGCCGGAGCTTTTACAGCAGCTTTTTCAGATTTCTTTTCCGCTGAATCCTTTTCTTCTATTTTAGATTCCAATTTTGTATTGGCCATTTTATCAGATAAAGAATCTACCATTTTGGAGGTTTTTTCTATTTTCTGATGAATATCGTTCTTGGTATCTTCAAAATCTTTTATTTTAATACTGGCAGAATCCATGATCTGGTTTGCTGTTTTACTTGCATTGTCAATGGTTTCTGTAACAGCAGTAGCAGTGCTGTCGGCTGTATTGATAACTTCATTGATTTTATTCTGTGCAGCTTCTCCTTTTTTACACATAATGAAAGTGCTTGATACAGCAATGAGTAATATGAATTTTTTCATAACATTAATTTTTTTGATGAAGTAAAATTAGGAGGGAAGTTCTTGTAAAGATTGTAAATAGAATGTATTGTGCTGGTAAAACTCTAACGGTTATATTTTCAGTGTTTTGTATTTGTTTTACAAAAGATTTACAAAGCGGTTTTGTGTTTTTGAAGCTTTGAAATTATTAGAAAATCTTGTGTTTTTATCAAATATTTGTTCGAAAATCTAAAAATTCCCATCCTTTGGAGGTGTGGCGAAAATTCAAAGAATTTTTGACGGGGTGGTTTCAGACAGCATTCCATAAAAAAATCCGCAGAAATTTTCTGCGGATCTATATTATAAACAATTTTGTATTTTAATTAGTGTTCCTGGAATTCACTAATGAAATGTAATTTCACATTCGGGAATTTTTCCTGTGTCATATGAATTGTGAAAGAGGAATCTGCAAGGAATACTAGTTGGTTGTATTTATCTCTCGCCAGGAATCTTTGTTTTAATCTGGCAAATTCTTTGAACTCTTCAGATTTTTCATCTGCTTCTACCCAACATGCTTTGTGCATAGATAGAGGTTCATAAGTACATTTTGCACCATATTCATGTTCCAGACGGTATTGGATAACCTCATACTGAAGAGCTCCCACTGTTCCGATGATCTTTCTGTTATTCATCTCAAGAGTAAACAGCTGTGCAACCCCTTCATCCATCAACTGGTCAATACCTTTTGCCAATTGCTTAGCTTTCAACGGATCGTTGTTGTTGATATAACGGAAATGTTCAGGAGAGAAGCTTGGAATACCTTTGAAGCTCAATTTTTCTCCACCTGTAAGCGTATCTCCGATTCTGAAACTTCCGGTATCATGTAAACCTACGATATCACCAGGGAAACTTTCCTCCACTACCTCTTTTTTATCTGCAAAGAATGCGTTAGGAGAGGAGAATTTCATTTTTTTACCTTCTCTTACCAATAAATAGTTCTCGTTTCTCTTGAATGTTCCCGAAACAATCTTCACGAAAGCAAGTCTGTCTCTGTGCTTAGGATCCATATTCGCATGAATTTTGAAAACAAATCCTGTGAAAGTGCTTTCTTCAGGTTTTACAAGACGGGTGTCACTTTCTTTTGGCTGTGGCATTGGAGCAATATCAATGAAAGCATCCAGTAATTCACGTACTCCAAAGTTATTTAAAGCTGAACCGAAAAATACAGGCTGAAGATCACCTTTCATATAATCATCACGGTTAAATTCAGGGTAAACAGATTGAATCAAATCAAGTTCTTCTCTTAAAGTTTTTGCTGCTTTTTCACCAATAACATCATCAATAGAAGTATCATTGATATCATCAAACTTAATAGAATCTCCAACTTTCTGTTTTTTCTCTTCTAAGAATAACTGAATATTGTCTTCCCAGATATTATAAATTCCCTGAAAGTCACTTCCCATACCAATCGGTAAAGAAAGAGGACAAACTGTTAATCCCAGTTTTTGTTCTACTTCGTCCAAAAGATCGAAAGCATCTTTACCTTCACGGTCAAGTTTATTAATGAAAACCAACATCGGAATGTTTCTCATTCTGCAAACCTGAACCAGTTTTTCAGTCTGTTCCTCAACTCCTTTTGCAACGTCAATAACAACGATTACAGAATCTACAGCTGTTAAAGTTCTGTAGGTATCTTCAGCAAAGTCTTTGTGACCCGGAGTATCCAGGATATTGATTTTGTGGTCTCTATATTCAAAAGCCAATACGGAAGTTGCTACAGAGATTCCTCTCTGTCTTTCGATTTCCATAAAGTCGGAGGTAGCTCCTTTTTTTATTTTGTTGGATTTTACCGCACCTGCTTCCTGAATAGCACCCCCGAAAAGAAGTAGCTTTTCCGTAAGAGTTGTTTTTCCGGCATCCGGGTGGGAAATGATCCCGAAGGTCTTTCTTTTTTGTATTTCTTTGATTAAGTCTGACATATCGTATTTTGAAGTTGCAAAAATCGTGATTTTTTGCGAGGTTTTCAAATTTAAATTACAACAATGCTTATTAGGTTATAGAGTGGGCGGGCAGGAGAGTTTGAGAATGATAAAGAAAAGAGTGTATTGCAATAGCTGTTTTCTCATGTGTACCGGATAAATCATTGTTTTAAATCCTTTTGTTTAAATTCCGTAAGCAACCCCCAGAGCGAAATGTATTAAGAAGAGGAAAAGCAGACCAAAGAATCCCCATTCAAAAGAAGACTTGAAAAACTTTTGCCTGTAGATTCAATCCTATGGAATGGTCATTCTGTATTTACTTTGTGATGTTCATAAGTAAAAAGATGCAAGTAAGAAATTCCTTTTTTAGTTGCCTGTGGCATTCAAAAAAATTATCTTTGTTTCTAATAAACTTTTACAGAGAAAGGATGGGAAATAGCAAATATCCGAAGTTTACCTTCACATGGTTTGGCGGTGTTGTTTTGGTGGTTGGATTATTCGTGGGAACAATGGCTGTTTCTCTATTCAGTACTTTTTGGAAAGTTGTTTTCAAAGAAAATCTTGAGCTTAAAGAGTGGTTCCTGATGGTTGCAAATTCTGTAGGATTCCTTACTGCTATTGCATTTTTTGATTTTTTTATCGTAAGGCGTACTACCCAAAAGAAGCTTAATTTCAATTTATCATCCGTTAACTTCTCTACCTATCTTCTTATTTTTCCAATGATGGCGGGGATGATGTTTATTTCAGAATTTATTGCCGCTCAGATTCCTACTACAGGACCTTTTTTTGGTGATTTTTATGAATATTTTACCCAGTTGATGAGCCAGCTGACCGATAATCCTGTAGTAATGATTATCATGACAGTAATTATGGCTCCTGTTTTTGAGGAAATTATATTCAGAGGGATTATCCAGAAAGGATTGATTAATAAAGGAGTAGAACCCTGGAAAGCAATTTTATATGCTTCCATTATTTTTGGAGTGGTTCACGGAAATCCATGGCAGTTTATCAGTGCAGTGATGCTGGGCTGTGTGCTAGGATTGGTATATCATAAAACAAAATCTTTACTGATGCCCATACTGCTGCATGCGTTTAATAATTTAACCCTGTCGCTGTTGGTACTTTATGGTAAAGATGAAAGTTTTGCAAAAGTTCTTAATGTTTCAGAATGGCTTGTACTGGCTGTAGGAATTGTACTTTTCTCTTTATTCTATTATCTTTTTATGAAGAAGTATAAAGTACATTATGCTGAAATGTAATTAACCAAGCTAAAAAGTAAAATTGAAAATGAATATAGAAATGGAATTATTAGTAGCTACACACAACGAACATAAAAAAGAAGAAATCCAACAGATCCTGGGAAGTGATTGCGTTGTGAAAAGTCTTACCGATTATCATATTCACGAAGAAATTGTGGAAGACGGAGACTCTTTTCATGCCAATGCACTGATCAAGGCAAAATACTGTTTCGAAAAAACAGGAGTTCCAAGTTTGGGAGATGATAGCGGTCTGGTAGTAGAGTCTCTGGACGGAAGACCTGGCATCTTCTCTGCACGTTACGCCGGAGATCATGATTTTGCGAAAAATATTGAAAAAGTGCTGGAAGAAATGCAGGGAATTGAAAACAGAAAGGCTTATTTTGTTACCGTTCTTTGTTACTATGATGAAAAAGGTGCTCAATATTTTGAAGGCAGAGTTCACGGAAATTTACTGACAGAAAATAAAGGTTTTAAAGGATTCGGATATGATCCTATTTTTGTTCCGGTAGGGTATGAAAGAACCTTTGCAGAAATGGATCCGGAAGACAAAAACAAAATCAGCCACCGCAAACAGGCTTTAGATTTATTTATGGATTTTTTAAAAGTGACTGATTAAGTTTAAATATCAGCGTGAACCACCCATTTAGATTTTCTGTCGTACATTTGTTACAATAAATTATTGATTTGAGTACTTATTTAACAATATTAGGCTTCAATTCAGCGATTCCAACCATCAATACATCACCCACAGCTCAGCTGCTGGAAATGGAAGAAAGACTCTTCCTTATTGATTGTGGAGAAGGTACACAGGTACAGCTGAGAAAAGCAAAAGCAAGATTTTCAAAAATCAATCATATTTTTATTTCCCATCTTCATGGGGATCACTGTTTCGGGCTTCCGGGACTTATTGCCTCTTTTCGTCTTTTAGGAAGAGATACCCCGCTGCATGTCTATGGCCCGAAAGGTATTAAGAAGATGCTGGAAACCATTTTCCAGATTACGGAAACACACCGCGGTTTTGAAGTGGTATATCATGAGCTGGATAAAGATTATTCTGAAAAAATATATGAGGACAACAGAGTAGAAGTATATACTATTCCACTGGATCACAGGATTTACTGTAACGGTTACCTTTTTAAGGAAAAGCCGAAAGACAGACATCTTAATATGAAAGAAATTGCCAAATACAGTGAGATTGAAACCTGTGATTATCATAATATAAAAGCAGGAAAAGATGTTGTACTGAGCGATGGTTATGTTCTTAAAAATGAAATTCTGACTCTTGAACCTGCTCCACCGGTATCCTATGCATTTTGCAGCGATACCCGTTACCTTGAAAGTGTCATTCCGATTATTAAAAACGTTACCGTTCTCTATCATGAATCAACATTTTTGCATGATTTGAAGGAAATGGCTGATTATACAGGACATACTACGGCATTGGAGGCGGCAACTATTGCTCAGAAAGCTCAGGTTGAAAAATTGATTTTAGGACATTTTTCTAACAGATATGCTGATCTGACTGTATTTACTGATGAAGCCAGAAATATTTTTCCCAATACATTTTTACCAAAAGCATTGGAAAGTGTAAAGATTTAAAATGAATATGCTGAAATTTGAAGAACTCAGAGATTTTCTCAACGAAAAAGCAGATCAGTACAATGCTCCCGATTTTATTGAAAATGATCCCATACAGATTCCTCATCGTTTTTCTTTAAAACAGGACATTGAAATTGCAGGATTTCTGGCAGCTACAATTTCCTGGGGAAACAGAAAGTCAATCATTAATTCTGCAGATAAAATGCTTGATATTATGGGAAATTCTCCCTATGATTTTGTGATGAATTATTCAGAGAAAGATCTGGAAGATATTCAGGATAAAAGCATTCACAGAACTTTCAATGGGCAGGATTTTTCCTACTTCATCAAACAGTTCAACAGGATTTATAAAGAAAATGAAAGCCTGGAAAGTCTGTTTGAGGTAAAAGAACCGGAGAATAATTTTCTCCACGCCATAGAACGATTCAGAAACGGATTTCTGGAAACAGAAAAGCACAGAAGCCATAAACATATCAGTTCACCTTATAAAAACTCGTCTGCTAAAAGAATTATTATGTTTTTGCGGTGGATGGTACGTAAAGATAAGCGGGGTGTTGATTTTGGAATCTGGGAAAATATAGATCAGAAAAACCTTTCCATTCCGTTGGATGTGCATACCGGAAATATCTCCAGAAAATTGGGATTGGTTTCCAGAACACAAAATGACTGGAAAACGGTAGAAGAACTGGATGCTGCCATTAGAAAATTTGACGAAGCAGATCCTGCAAAATATGATTTTGCCTTGTTTGGATTAGGCGTTACCAAAGAACTGTTGTAAAAATATAAAGGATGAAAAAATATAACGAAAAAACAGAAGTTCTTGAAAAAATAGCGGACAGTATTACATCATGGATAGGGTCTATTCAGTCTCTGATTGTACATACTCTGCTGTTTCTTACTTCGTTTTTGCTTCCGATGCTGCATATAGTAGATTTTGATAAGATGCTTCTGATTCTCACTACAGTGCTCTCTCTGGAGGCTATTTATCTGGCTATTTTTATCCAGATGTCGGTTAATAAAAGTCACGAGAAAATTGAAGATATCCAGGAAGATATTGAAGAGATCAGTGAAGATATTGAAGACATTCAGGAAGATATCGAAGAAATCAGTGAGGATATTGAAGAGATCAGCGAAGATATAGAAGAGATCAATGAGGACATAGAAGATATCCAGGAAGATATTGAAGAGATCAATGAAGAAGAGGAAGAAGAGGATCACAATGAAAGAGCAAAAAACGTAATATTGAGGAGTAATGTAAACTCTAATAAAAACGAAATAAAAGCTTTAAAAGATATTATCTCTCAGCTGAAAAATGAAATCGAGCAATTGAAAAAAGAGGAATAGCTGCAACTGAATAATGGTAATAAGATATAAACAGATCAATGGTATTGATCTGTTTTTTTATGGATGGATTTTTGATCTAAATGATTTGCGGAAAATATAATAATAAGAAAAAAATATTGTGAATCTAGGTGTTTATTTGAAAAATAGTAATGTTAAAGGCGGATTTGTTATTATTATTTTTGCTACATTTGAACAAATGAAAACAAAATGTTAATCTATAGACTAAAAAACTATTTTTTCCTTTTTTCTTTTTTATTGATTTCTGTTTCTGCATTTTCTCAAACGAGACCAGTCAGAAAATCAGAAAAGATAAAGCCTTCTGCTGCCAGTCTTAGAGCTGGAGCATTCATAGATGTGAATGTACCTCCTTATACCCCTTCAAACTATACTCCCGAGCAATTGGTGAAGAATATTTTGATCAATGGTGGTACCAATTGTACAACAGCCAATGTGACGAACGTTACAGTATCTCCTAATCATGATGTGACTAACAGCAACAGGTTTTGGGGGTATTTTCACAAAGGAACAACAAGTTTTCCTTTTACTGATGGTATTGTCCTTACTACAGGATACGCTTCGGAAGCTGGTAATAACTATGTAGCAGCTGTCGGGCAATCTACAGGAACCGGGAGTGATGCAGACCTTGTAGCAGCTACCGGAGCCAATGTTAGCTTAACAGATGCTGTAGCACTTGAATTTGATTTTGTACCGAATTCCAATCAGGTAAAATTTAACTACATATTCGCTTCTGATGAATATACTTCGGATTATCCATGTCTAGGCTATTCTGATGCTTTTGCATTATTGCTGAAGAAAGTGGGGGATCCTACCTATACTAATCTTGCAGTGTTACCAGGAAGTGCAGGACCTGTAAGTGCAACCAATATTGTTCCTGCTGGCAATGGATTCAGTTGCGGACCTATCAATGCAACTTATTTTGGAGGATTGGCAAACCCGCATCTGCTTATTAATTATTTTGGAAGAACAACACCTTTAACAGCTATAGCAGACGTAATTCCGGGACAAACTTACCATTTTAAAATGGTATTGGCAGATGCAAAAGATTCTACCCATGACTCTGCTGTTTTCTTGGAAGGCGGATCTTTTGATGTCGGAATTAAAATTGTAGATGAAGCCGGAGCAGTTTTGCCAGGCAGCATCAACATGTGTGACAATACACCGAAACAATTGAAAGCACAGGTAGCAGCCATTCCGGGAATGACTTATCAGTGGTATAAAGATGGAGTTGCCATTCCGGGAGCAACCAGCGCTATTTATATTGCTACCCAACCAGGAGTATATACTGTAAAAGTAATGGTTCCGGGCAATCAGTGCCCTAGTGAAGCAACCATAACCATTGTCGGCGGGACGAGCCCTACGGTACAGAATGCTGAACTTAAGCTTTGTACAACACCTACACTCAGTACCTTTAATTTAGAAACTGCAAAACCTCTGATCAGTACAACACCGGGTGCGGTATTCCGTTTTTATGCCAATCAAGCTGATGCACAGGCTCAAAATAATAGTTATATCACCAATCTGACCAACTATACCGGGACAGATGGGCAAATATTATATGTATTGGTTTCCAACGGCGCTTTCTGTAGTAAAATTGCAACCTTAACTTTAAGAAAAGAGGAAACTCCAACGGCATTGCTTACAGCTCCTCGATTAAAAATCTGTGCAGGTGAATCTGTATTGTTAACAGCTTCCGGTGGAGTGACATACCAATGGAGTGATTCTGCAGCCACCACTGGTGGAATAAGAACTGTAAGTCCTACTCAAACCACTACATATACAGTATATGCTATCGGAGCACAAGGATGTAAATCTTTGCAGCCGGCACGTATTACGATTGAAGTGGTACCGGCTATCGTTTCCGGATTGAAAGGAGGACATATCTGTCAGGGAGATAAAATTATCCTGGACGCAGGTTCAGGACCCGGATATACCTATCAGTGGAGTAGTGGTGAAACAAGTCAGAGTATTACTGTTGCAACTCCGGGAGTATATTCAGTAATGATAAGCAATGGGGTATGTTCAAAAGAGTTTAAAACAGAGGTTATTAAAGCTGTGATTCCTGAAGTAATAAAAGTGGATTATAATGATAATGGAACAATGATTGTTACAGCAAGTAATCCAAGTAATGGTATTCTGGAATATTCAGTGGATAACGGAGTTACATGGCAGGCTTCAAATGTATTTAACAATGTCCCTAAAAATAAAGTCATTTCAATCAGGGTAAGAGTTAAATTTACAAGCTGTGTAGGCTTCCTTGAATTCTTTACATTCGTTATGAAAAATGTAATTACTCCAAATGGAGACAACCTTAATGATATTATTGATTTCAGTGGAGTTATTAATTATAAAAATTTCAGTGGACAGGTTTTTGACCGATACGGAAGAGAAGTCTTCAAAGCTGAAAAGGTGAGACCATATTGGGATGGATATTTCCAGGGCAAAAAGCTTCCTACTTCCACATACTGGTATCAGATAACCTTCGAAGATCCTGCGAGTAAGGAACTTACGGTGAAAACAGGATGGATATTACTTAAAAATATAGAATAATTAAAATTATAATCGAAAGACTGACTATTTTGTCAGTCTTTTTTTATTATATTAAAATAAATAGAGTTGATATCCTAACATAAATAAATTTGCGTTAGTAATAATGTAAATTGTGTTAACTTGAATTTCAATCAAAAAAAATAGTATTTTTGTTTAAAATAATATAAAATGTTAAATAGGAGGAGAGGAAATTTATTTTTAGCGTTATTTTTAGCTTTCTTAGGGAACTTTGTTTTGGCTCAAAATAAAGGAAGGGTAGAAATTGCTGCAAAACCTAAAGCTGCTTCTTTGAGAGCAGGTGTCTTTATAGATGTAAATGCACCAAGCTACCCGGAATCCGGCTATCCTATAACCCAATTAATAAATGATGTTCTTATATCAGGAGGTACCACCTGTACCAGTTCAAGCGTAAGCAATGTAACCGTATCTCCAAACTTGTCTGCTACCAATCAGAACCGAAGCTGGGGATATTTTAATAAATCAAATACCAATTTTCCGTTTAGTAAAGGGATTATACTTTCTACCGGATATGCCAATAAAGCAGGAAATACTTTTCAGGGAACTTTAAGTGATGATCTTGGAACTGGAGGAGATATAGATCTGGCGAATGCTTTGGGAATTGGTAATAATAATCTGACCAATGCTACCTCTATAGAATTTGACTTTGTAGCAGCTTCTACTGAAATTACTTTCAGATATTTATTTGCCTCTAAAGAATACCAGCAAAATTTTCCATGTACCATTACAGATGGTTTTGCCCTATTGCTAAAAAAAGCATCTGATCCCAATTATACCAATCTTGCAGTGCTTCCGGGAGGAGCAGGTGCTGTAAGTGTAACGAATATCCACCCGCAATATCAAAACTGCGGACCTAAAAATGAAGCCTATTACGGAGGTACCAATACCGCTCAGATCGAAACCAATTTTAATGGACGTACCATTCCTTTGACAGCAAAAGCAACTGTAATTCCTGGGGAAACGTACCATTTTAAAATTGTGCTTGCGGATTATCAGGATCCTAACTTTGATTCTGCTGTATTTTTGGAAGCAGGATCATTTGATATTGGAGTGAAAATTTTGGACCCGGCAGGCGTACAGCTTCCCGGATCTGTAAATATGTGTGATAATACACCACAGACTTTTACAGCTTCTGTTCAGGGACCCAATATTACATACCAGTGGTATTTGGGAACCAATCCGATTGCTGGGGCTACCAATGCAAGTTATACAGCAACTCAACCGGGAGTATACACCGTTAAGGTTTTTATCCAGGGAAATAGCTGTCCGGGAGAGGCTACCATTACAGTGGTAGGTGGAACATCTCCTACAGTGCAGAATGCTACATTAACGGCCTGTTATGCTGCCGGAAATGCTACATTTAATTTAACATCAGCACAGGCTTCAATAAGTACCACTCCGGGAGCCGTGTTTTCATATTATACTACTCTGGCAGACGCTAATGCAGGAAATACAAATACAATTCCAAATCCTACAGCTTATCAGAGTGCAGGCGGAACAGTATACGTAAGAGTAGCAAATGGCTTGTGTGCTAAGGTAGCGCAACTTCAATTGGTAAAAGCACCACAAATGACCCCTACTATTGCTCCTCCGGCAGTACTTACCTGTGCCAATTCTCAGACTACATTGGATGCATCAGCATCCGTTTATCCGGCAGGCGCTACTTTCAACTGGACTACTACAGGCGGAAATATTGTTTCGGGAGGTACAACTCTAAATCCTGTTATCAATGCTGCTGGGACCTATACTTTAACCATAACAAAAATATATCAGCCCGGAAATATCAGCTGTACAGCAGTGGGTAATGTGACTGTAACAGGAAACAGCGCGCCACCGGTTACGGGACTTACCGCAAACAAAATAAAAATCTGTAAAGGAGGATCTGCAACACTTACCGCTTCAGGAGGTGCTACTTATAACTGGGGTAATGGCCTTACCGGAAACGGAAGTACACAGGTTGTTTCTCCTACTGTTACAACTACTTATACTGTAACAGCAGTAGGTGCTAACGGATGTGTGTCTCAAAACCCTGCCACCATAACAATTGAAGTGTCAGAACCTTTTACAGCACAAAATGCAATACTGCATAAGTGTTATCAGCCGGGCTTAACTTATAATCTTACAGAAGCTCAACCTCAGATCACAACTGCAGGAGGAGTTACTTTTACTTACTATGTCAATCAGGCTGATGCTAATGCTGCTAATGGAAACTTTATTGCAACGCCTACAACATATACACCACCGGGAGGAAGCCAGACTATTTATGTATTGGCAAGTAACGGAGGTTGTAGCTATGTAGTATCTCTGCAATTATTAAGCACAGCTCAAACTACCCTTACCATCGCAGCGCCGCAAACGATTACCTGTACAACTCCTCAGGTTACAATTAATGCTTCGGCATCTGTAGTACCTGCGGGATCTACCATTGCCTGGACAACAACCGGAGGAACTATCGTATCCGGAGGGAATACACTTACCCCTGTTGTAAGCGCTGGTGGAACGTATACTTTAACGGTTACTAACATATCACAACCAGGAAACCTTAGCTGTACATTTACTTCAACAGTAACTGTGCAGGAAGATAAGGTAAAACCAGTGGCTGCTGTTGTTTCATCAGTACCTCGTATTTGTATAGGAGAATCTGTAACATTGACAGCTTCGGGAGGGGTCACCTATAACTGGGGTAACGGTCTTACCGGTAACGGAAATACTCAGGTTGTTTCACCTACTACAACTACAGTATATACCGTTTTTGCTGTTGGGGCTAACGGATGTATTTCTGCAACAGCAGCAAGTGTAACAGTTCAGGTTGGTCCGCCTATCGCAGGACTTACCGCATCCAAATTAAAAATTTGTGAAGGAGAATCTGTAACATTGACAGCTACCGGAGGAATTACTTATAACTGGATAGGACTTACCGGAAATGGAAATACTCAGGTAGTTACTCCTACCGTAACAACAGAATATTCAGTATTTGCATTGGGAGGAAACGGATGTAGCTCTGTGAATCCGGCTAAAGTTACTATTGAAGTGGTCCCTGCAATTGTTTCTACATTGAAGGATGTATTTGTTTGCGCAGGAGATAAAGGAACTCTTGATGCAGGCCCGGGACTAAATTATACTTACCTATGGAATACAGGAGCAACTACTCAGACGATAACGACTAATATTGCCAGCACTTATTCTGTGATCATCAGTAATGGAGTTTGTTCCAAAACATTCTCTGCTCAACTGATTAATCCTGACCTGCCACAGTTTACCAATGTTGTATATGATAATCATATTCTTACCCTTACGGCAAGCAATCCAACAGGAGGTGCTTTAGAATACTCAATAGACGGAGGACTGACATGGCAGCCGTCAAATATATTTACCGGTATCCTAAACAATACAATGTATTCTCTGATGGTAAGAGTAAAAGGTGCTAAATGCGGTACTTCACTGGATTATTTTACATTCGTTATCAGCAATGCCATTACACCTAATATGGATGGTGTAAATGATACCATAGATTTCACAGGAATAAGTGGATACAAAGATTTTGCAGCTTCAATCTTTGACAGATATGGAGCCGAGGTATTCAAAGCCGCGAAAGGCGATGTTATCTGGACAGGATCTTTAAAAGGAATTAACCTTTCTACAGGGACCTATTGGTATAGAGTACAGTGGGAAAACCCGGCCAGTAAGAAAATGGAACAACGCTCAGGCTGGATTCTTTTGAAAAACAGAAACTAAAATTTATTAAAATAAAAAATAGATAACAAAATCTTTCAGCAATGAAAGATTTTGTTGTTTTACACCGTAAACGTTATCGTGTTTTGTGAATTATTTTAATTAGGGGATAAATATGTTAAAACAATTTGTAACACGATGCTATCACATTATTTATGAGGAATTGATTAACGAAAATTTGCCTTAAAAGGTTCATATATTGTTTTTTTATGGTAAAAAATACAAATATGTATGTAAGATATTTAAAAAAAAATTAAATTTGTTGAAACAAAAATATTATGAGAAGATATCTACCGCTTTGTTTATTTTTTTTAGTCATCTCGACTTTTTTATTTTCACAAGACCTGCCACCCAGGAAACAGGTAAAGGAAATTCCTACAGCATTATCCAGAAGGGCAGGAGTTTTCATTGATGTGAATGCTCCACAGTATCCTGAAACAAGTTACACGATAGAGAAGATGGTAAAAGATGTATTGATCTCATCAGGGACCAATACCTGCCTGACTCCGAATGTAAGTAATGTGAAGATCACTCCGAATCATGCTGCAAGTGATGCAAACAGAGCATGGGGGTATTTTCATAAAGCAACAACCAATTTCCCTTTTAAAGACGGGCTTATTCTTTCCACAGGTTACGCAAGAAGAGCTGGTAACAGTTTTGAAGGTGGACTGAGTGATATCAACGGTGGAGGATCAGATGCTGATCTTGCACAGGTGATTGGAGTAGTGGAAAGCAGATTGAATGACGCTGTTCTTTTGGAATTTGACTTCGTTCCTACGACAAGTCAGATTAAATTTAACTATTTGATTGCATCCGAAGAATACACAGGTTCATTTCCTTGTACCTTTGCAGATGCATTTGCGATCTTACTTAGACCTACTTCGGGCGGACCTTATGTGAATATGGCTGTGCTTCCCGGAGGTGCAGGACCTGTAAGTATTACCAATATTCACCCTGCAATCGGATCCAGCTGTGGAGCGGTAAATGAACAATATTTTGCCGGATATAACACAGGTAACGTGGAAACCAACTTTAACGGAAGAACAATTCCATTGACAGCTACGGCAACTGTAGTAGCAGGGCAGCAATACCACTTCAAAATGGTAATTGCCGATTATAGTGACCACAGTTATGACTCTGCAGTATTTCTGGAAGGAGGATCTTTCAATATTGGAGTAGACCTTTTAGACCCTGCAGGAACAAAATTACCTTCTGATATCAACGTTTGTGATAATGTACCTCAGGTAATCACCGCTTCTGTAAATGATCCTAACCTTGTATATCAGTGGTATTATAACGGTGCGCCGGTACCCAATGCTACTACCAACACAATTACAGCTATACAGCCGGGTACTTATACTATTGAAGTAAGTGTTCCGGGGAATCCATGTCCGGGTAAAGCTACTATTCAGATTCATGGAGGGACAACTCCACTGGCTCAGGATGCTTCATTGCTGCTTTGTACCACGCCGGATATTACCACTTTTGATTTAAGTACAATTACATCTACCATTAGCCCAACACCGGGAGCTATTTTTAAGTTCTACGTGAATCAGGCGGATGCAATAGCACAGAACAACAATTATATTCAGACTCCATTAAACTATAACGGTAATGATGGCCAGATTCTTTATGTTGTGGTTTCCAATGGTGGTTTCTGTAGTAAAATGGTTGAATTGAAATTACTGAAAGAAGTAACCCCAACTGCTAAAGTAAAAGCTTCCAGAATAAAAATCTGTCCGGGAGAATCTGTAACCCTTACTGCTGAAGGAGGAGATACTTACCAATGGAGCAACTTCATGGGAACAGGAAATATGCAGACTGTTACTTTATATCAGACAACAACATTTACTGTATATGCAATTGGAACAAAAGGTTGTAAATCTCTTAATCCGGCAACAATAAGAATCGAAGTTACTCCTGAAATCACTTCACCATTAAAAGATGTTGAAATGTGTATCGGTGATAAGGTGACTCTTGACGCAGGTGCGGGACAAGGTTATAAATATCTTTGGAGTACAGGTGCTACAACACAGAAAATTGATGTAGACCAATGGGGAATCTATTCCGTAGAAATTGACAACGGAATTTGTAAAAAAGTTTTTGAAGCTAAAGTAATGGGTGCAGCTACTCCTTTTGTGACTGGACTAAACTATGAAAGCATCAAGAAAACAGTAACAATCACGGCTGAAAATCCTCCGATGAACAATATGCCAAGTACTTTGGAATATTCTATTGACAACGGAATCAGCTGGCAGGATTCAAACGTGTTTACTAATCTTTTAGACAATACAAACTATACAGTTTTGGTAAGAAGAGTAGGTACACATTGTGTAGGATCGCTTGAATTCTTTACATTGCAGATCAACAACATTATTACTCCGAACGAAGACGGAATCAATGACGTATTGGATCTTAAAGCTCTTGGAGACTTTAAAAACTTTACAGGTTCTGTGTATGACAGATATGGAGTAGAGATGTTCAGATTCTCAAAAGAAAATCCTATCTGGGACGGAACAGTTGGAGGAAAGAGACTTCCTACAGCAACATACTGGTATAAGTTCAACTTTGAGTATCCAAGATCAAAAGCTCAGATGAACTGGTCAGGATGGATTATGCTGAAAAACAGAAACTAAAATTGATAATGTAATATAAAAGAAAGCCTTTCAAATTTATTTTGAAAGGCTTTCTGCTTTTTAGGAATAAAGGTGGTTATTATTAATCCAACAAAAAAGCTCCTGATAAAGGAGCTTTTATTATTGAAGTTTATTGATTTTCTTTCCAGAGATTGGCGAAGTGTATAAAATCTGCTACACTAAGTTCTTCAGCTCTTTTATCTAAAAATTCATGACCTTTTAAAGCCTCAGGAATATTTAGGGATTTCAATGCATTAGACAATTTTTTTCTTCTCTGGTTGAATCCTGTTTTTACAATCTGCTTAAAGAGAATTTCGTTGCCTGCAAGACCTTCCTTAGGATTTCGTGTAAGGCGGATCACTCCTGATTTTACTTTCGGTGGCGGATTGAAGACGTTCTCATGCACCGTAAACATGTAAGATACATCATAATAAGCCTGTATCAGAACAGAAAGAATACCGTAATCTTTAGTTCTCGGAACAGCGGCGGTTCTCTGAGCCACTTCTTTCTGGAACATTCCTACCATTTCCGGGATCAGTTGATAATGATCTACAATCTGAAACAAGATCTGAGAGGAGATATTATAGGGGAAATTACCAATGATGGCAATCTGATCATCTTTGATAAAACTGAAGTCCTGTTTCAGGAAATCTCCCACAAAAGTCTCTTCAGTAACCTTTGTATAATTTTTTTTCAGGTATTCGATAGACTCAGTATCGATCTCTGCAAGGTAAATGTTCTGATCTTTTTCAAGAAGATATTTGGTAAGAACTCCCATTCCGGGACCTACTTCCATAATATTATTATAGTTCTCAAAACTAAGACCTTCTACGATTTTTCTTGCGATGTTTTCATCTGTCAGGAAATGCTGTCCAAGATGTTTTTTTGCTTTTACACTCAAGGTTTTTTATGATTTTATTAACAATGATTTTCTTTATTTCGTCCCAAATTTCGGAAGTTTTTTTCTATTTTAGCCAAAAATTTTAATATTAATGGCTAAATCTGTAGATGAATTTAATAAGAAAAGGCTTCGGTCCAGCAATATTACAGTAGTGATAAGTATTGCCTTAGTGTTATTTTTGTTAGGATTAATGGGGCTTATTTTGATTAATGCCCAGAAATATTCTGACTATATCAAAGAACAGTTGGTGGTGAACGCCTACTTTGATGAAAATTATGATGCTAAAGACTCTGTAAAAATTGCAAAACTGGAGGAAGAAACTTTTAAAAAGGTACAGACTCTAGCTCCAGTAAAAAAAGCAACCTATATTTCAAGAGACATGGCTGCGAAAGAAGCCAAGAAAAGTATGGGAATTGACAGTGATGCATTGTTTGAAGAAAATATTTTCCCTTCTTCTATTGAAGTTGCTTTAAAACCGGAATTTGTAGATCCAGCAAAAATTGATGAAGCTATTAAAGAGATCAAATCAGTTCCAGGGATTATCGATGTTAAAAATGACAGTACTTTGATGGTGGATGTTTACAATAACCTGAGCAGAATCTTAAAGTGGATCTTAGGATTTTCAATTCTGTTTTTGATATTGGCGGTTGTATTGATCAACAACTCCATCCGTCTGAAAATATTCTCGAAGAGATTTATTATTAAAACAATGCAGTTGGTAGGAGCGAAAAGAAGATTTATTCTTAAGCCTTTCATCATTGAAGCTATAATTTTAGGAGCTATTGGTTCTGTAATTGGTCTTATTGCTTTAGGTGGTGTCTGGTATTATTTCACAAGCCAGATTGGTTCCGCTTTCGTACAAGACAACAACCAATATTTCTGGTTAGTGATCTTAGTACTGGGAGTAGGAGTTTTTATCTCTGTCTTAAGTACAATTTTCGCTACATGGAGGTTCTTAAAATCAAACGTTGACGATTTATACTACTCTTAACAATGAGCAAAAAAACAAATAAATTTTCCGCTTCAGACTTTGGACATGAAGCTGAAGTACCACAGGAAAATGCTTTCTATTTCGGACCGCAGAATTTCAAGTGGATGCTGATAGGACTGGCATTTATTGTCGTAGGATTTCTACTGATGATGGGCCCGGATGCCAATACGGTAGACGGTAAATTTGACCCGAACTCATGGAATGATGATATCTTTTCTATGAGAAGAATCAGAATAGCACCTCTGTTTGTTGTTATAGGATTTGTAATAGAAGTATACGCTATCTTAAAAAGAAAATAAATAAAATAATTTTATTTAAGGATTAAAAAATTTAAGAATTGAAAGATGTAAGCCAATGAGCCGGTCTTTTTAATTCTTAAATCTTTTAATCTTTTTAATTTTTTAAAAGGAATATGGATTTAATCAAAGCAATTATTATTGCCATCGTAGAAGGTTTGACAGAATATCTTCCGATTTCTTCTACTGCACACATGGGATTTACAGCCAACCTTATGGGGCTTGAAGAAACAGAATTTTTAAAAATGTTTCAGGTATCCATTCAGTTTGGAGCCATTTTATCGGTGGTAGTGGCATACTGGAAAAAGTTTTTTGACTTAAATAATATTCAGTTTTATTTTAAACTTGCTTTTGCTGTAGTTCCTGCACTGGTTTTAGGGTATTTATTCGATGATAAAATTGAAGCAGTACTTGGAAATCAGATCGCTATTTCTTCAGTTTTGGTTTTAGGAGGTATTGTTTTACTGTTTGCTGACAAATGGTTTAAAAATCCTACAATTGATGATGAAAAAGGAATTACCATAAGAAAAGCAGTCACTATTGGTTTCTGGCAGTGTCTCGCGATGATGCCGGGTACGAGCCGTAGTGCGGCTTCTATTATTGGAGGAATGACACAGGGACTTACCAGAAAAGCTGCGGCAGAATTTTCTTTCTTTCTAGCTGTACCTACGATGCTGGCAGTAACTGTGTATTCAGTTTTTGTTAAAACCTGGGGAAAAGAAACGCCAAACCCACAGAAAGGATATGAAATGATTATGGCCTCACAGAATCACATTATGATCTTTGTGATAGGAAATATTGTGGCTTTTATCGTAGCACTTATTGCCATCAAAGCATTCATTGGAGTGCTTAATAAATACGGATTCAAACCTTGGGGCTGGTACCGTATTTTTGTTGGAATTGCTCTGTTGATTTACTTTTATTTCTTTAAATAAGAAATTACTCATTTATACCCATTCATGACTGCTGAAGAACTGAAATCAGGATACGTTTTTTTATTGGATAAGCCTTTGGACTGGACTTCCTTCCAGGCTGTCAATAAAATGAAATACAAACTTAAAAGGGAATTTGATCTTCCTAAAAAATTTAAAATCGGGCATGCCGGGACCTTAGATCCCAGAGCTACAGGGCTTCTTATTGTCTGCTGCGGAAAGTTCACCAAGAAAATTCCTGAGATCCAGGATGCTCCTAAAGAATACTGGACAGAGATTAAGATTGGTGTACAGACTGAATCATATGATACCGAAAAACCTGAAATTCTTCATCAGGACATTGCTCACATTTCTGAAGAACAGGTACAAGAAGCTCTTGAAAAGTTTGTTGGAGAAATTGAACAGAAACCACCCATTTATTCAGCCATTAAAATTGATGGTGAAAGAGCTTACAATCTTGCAAGAGCTGGGGAAGACGTGGAAATGAAGGCCAGAAAAACGACTATTCATTACATTAAAGATATTAAAATAGATTTTCCTTTAGTAAGCTTCATGGTAGGCTGTTCAAAAGGAACTTATATCAGAAGTCTTGCACATGATATCGGACAGGAATTGGGAGTGGGAGCCTATCTGACTCAGTTAAGACGCACCAAAATCGGTGACTATGCTATTGAAAATGCTACAGATCAGTTCTTAAATAACGAGTACAGATTTGAAAGTCTATGAAAATAAAACTATCCCTTTTCTTATTGGTCTTTGTTTTTGTCAAAGCGTTTTCTCAGGATATGGAGACTGGAAAATCAAAAATGGATTTTTATTTCAATCCTTCTCTTAATGTAGGGTTTAATATTAATAAGAAAAATCAAACCAACAATTCGCAGTATATTGAGAAGAGATCTTCATTAGGAAATCTTACTTATGGTATCACTGCTATCGGAGGATATAATTTTCTTCCTAACTTTGCCGTAGGAACCGGATTCAAATACAGCTTTATACAGGATAATTATCATTTGATCTATTGGATTATTCAACCTAAGATTATTTTTTCTCCCGGAGAACGGCCTTTTTATATAGACATTAATTATGGAAAGCAGCTTAATCATTCTGCTATTTCAGATACAGAGTTTTGGGGTGGAAGATTGGGAATGCAGGTTTCCTATTCAAAAAGATTAAGTCAGGAAGGAGGAATTGTTTTTGAATCACATAAATTGAAGGATGGCGCTGATGGATTTTTTATAGGACTAAGCTATGGAATTACAATTTTCAGCAATAAAAATTATACCGGCTACGGAAAAGACTAATGGAAAAGACACGTATCAATAAATATTTATCAGAAGTAGGATACTGCTCAAGAAGAGCAGCAGATAAACTTTTAGAAGAAGGCAGGATTAAAATAAACGGAAAAATTCCGGAGATGGGAACAAAAGTTTCCGATGAAGATCTTGTAGAGGTAGATGGAAAGCCTATCAGAGAACCTCAGGAAAAGCCGGTATATATCATTTTTAATAAACCTGTAGGAATTGTATGTACTACAGATACGAAACGTGAAAAAAATAATATTGTAGATTATATCAACCACCCGAAAAGAATTTTTCCTATCGGAAGATTAGATAAACCAAGTGAGGGACTGATCTTACTTACAAGTGATGGTGATATCGTTAATAAAATTCTGAGAGCCCGCAACAATCACGAGAAAGAATATATAGTTCGTGTAGATAAGCCGATCAATCCGAGATTTTTGGAAAAAATGCGAAATGGAGTTCCTATTCTGGATACTGTTACAAAAAAATGTGAGGTAGAAAAGATTGATGATATGAATTTCAGAATTGTTCTTACCCAGGGACTCAACAGGCAAATCCGGAGAATGTGCGAATACCTCGGATATGAAGTCAAAAAACTGAAGCGAATCCGTATCATGAACATCAAACTAGACCTCCCGATTGGAAAATGGAGAGATCTTACAGATGATGAACTGAATGCACTGAATTCTATGCTTACAGATTCCAGTAAAACATTCGACTAAAACTTATACTATACTATAACGGTTTCCCTCTATTTTCCAGTATCAATTGCTGGAAATACTAATGAATTATTTTTATTTCATAATTTTTCACATATTGGTGTAATATATTTTATTTTTCACAAGAAATATATTATATTTATAACAATAACACTTATAACCTGAAAATCATGAAATTAAAATTTATTGCAGCCCTTTTATTTGTGACTTTAATAACTTTTACCAGTTGTCTAAATGAGCACGATCCGGATCATTCAAATGATTCTTCCTTTTATATTGATTATAGAAGCTTAAAAGGATTACCAGACGGAATTGCCGTTATAGAACTCGATCCTGAAGCCCCGAATTTTGGAAATATCAGCAGCAGGCTTGAATTGGGTGTTGGTGTATTACCACATCATATTTATTATAATCAAAACGCAAAAAAAATGTTCACTACTGCTTTGGGTGGCAGTTATCTCTATGAGATAAAAACGGGAAAAGATCAAAATGGGCTGCCAAAATTAATTGATTCAACGCCTATTGATACTGGTGAGAATACAGTAGGAGAAAATTTATTTTTCACAAATGACGGAAGATATTTTATGACCTTTATGGGGGGAGCAGGAGGTCCGAAGGATGGCAGTATAGGTGTTTTTAACGCTAATAATAATCAGCTTATCAAAACTATTAAGGCACCCATTCAGACTAATCCCAATCAATTTATAATGTATCCGCACGGTATTTCAGTTAATGAAGAAAAAGGATTAATGATGGTAACCTCAACCATTCACCCGGATCTTACTACCGGATTGGGAAATACCTGTACTTTATTAGATCTCAATACCTATGAGATAAAGGAGACGTATCAGGTAGCAGACTCTCCAACAGATATGTCAGCTCCTGTTGAGGTTTTACTGCTGCGTGGAAAATTTCCGCAATATGCACTTTCTACAACAATGATTGGGGGTGATATCTGGATTGCTCCATACAATACTACAACCAAAAAATATGATGCTTTTACTAAGCTTTTTGACGGGAGTACACAAGGATTAGGCTGGGCTCTTGAAATGTATATTGATGATTCAAACAAATTGTATGTGAGTTTTGCAGATCCTGGAAAAGTACTTGTCTTTGATTTAAGTAATCTTCCCCAGCTAAAACTTTTGAAGACTTTTGATGCTGATAAAGGAGCACATCATATGGCTTTCTTTAAAACTAAATCGGGAAAAGATGTTGTAGCGGTACAAAATAATTTATTGGATCTCCCCAACTTAAATTCCGGAACCATTAGCGTAATTGATATCAATACAGGAAAAACCTTAGGTACAGTTGATTTACGTAACCGCTATGGAATACTGCCAGAATCAATTGAGGGAACCAATGGCCCAAGCAATTATATGCATCATTAAAAATTATAATAGTGTTTCACATAATCAACTATTCCAAAAATAATCTTTTGGAATAGTTGATGTTAATTTTTGTCTGGACTGAAGTTATTTTATATATAATCTCATTCTTTCCTCATATTCAGGTTTCAGTTTTAAAAGTTTCCATATTTTTCTGTCATCAGAATTACTGATACGGTAGAAAATGATTTTGTCTGCTGAGTATTTGAAATAAGGATGATTTTTAAGCCATTCTTCTGGAGCATCCACTAATGAATATCTGGGTACATCTGAAGTATTCAACGGTGCTGTTGAAATCAGCTTTTGAACAAGATTCTGATCAATATTGTAAGTACTTAAAATCTGTTGCTTATTGATAAAGCCTCCCAGCTTTTTTCTGAAGCCAATAATAGAACCGGCGCTTCTTTCATCCAGACCAAATTCTATAAGCTGTCTGAAAGTAATGGTGTTGAGATCTGTTTTTGAAAAATCAGTTTTTTCCTGCTGCTTTTCCTGGAGTTTGATATAAGGTTTCATTTCCTGAAATTTCTCAGCAGAAATCACAAAACATTTCTGCAGATCTTCCAGACTTTTAAAGCTTCCCCGTAGATTTCTGTCCCGGTAATTAATGATGGTAATGGCTTGCTTTTCTGAAAATCCAAAGGCTTTCCAACCCTCCTGGCCCAGTTGATTAGGATCAAAAGAATGGTATTGAATCTTGGTTTTGACCGCATTGTTCTTTGCGAAATTCTTGAAAGTTTCGGGAGTTTTTGCAGGTAAAAGCAAATAAGGTTCAAGCTTGCTGTAATTTTCCGGAGAAATGATAAAACATTCTTTAAACTTCTCCTTGCTGATAAAGCTTCCTCCCAGATAATTTCTGTATTTTAAAATAGCTTCTGCCTGTCTCTCACTGAAACCCATTTTAAGCCAATCATTAGCAGAAAACCGATCAGGATTGAATTTCCCTGCAATGATAATTTCTTTCTTTCCATACGTATTGAATCCTTTTGAATTTCCTCTTTCTGTTATTTCAGGAAGTAAAATGAATGATTCCAATTCACTGAATTTCTCGTCAGAAATAACGTAACATTTTTTCAACTGTTCTTTTGATGTGAATTTCCCTCCAACAATATCTTTATACTTGAGAATTGTAGCAGTCTGCTTCTCTGAAAACCCAAGTTTCTGCCATTGATCTTTGTCCAGTGTATTGGGATCAAAATCTGATAGATCTGCAGAATACGAAGGAGCTGTAATGAACTTTACGTCAGGAAAAGGTTCTTTTTCCCGGCTGGTGTATTTCTGGTAGGCTAATAAAATAGTCAGCAATGTGACCATAAATGCCAATTTCTGGTAATAGTTTTTTCTCATCATGAAGTAAAAATATCAATAAAAATAAAGTATGTCAATGGTTGATAATGAAATGATTAAAGATGATGTGCAGATTGTACTTAATGCTTAAAAAGTAATCAGAAATATCAGTTTTTATATAATATAATTTCGTAATTGAACCTGAATGTTCTGATTAAGGTTTATATGTTTTTTGTTTTAAAAAAGCCCTTGTACATCCTTATCAAAATACCATGAACCACTTTATAAACAACCTCCAGCCACTTATAATGTACCTCTAACCACTATAGTAAGTTTCTCGAGTCCCTTTATCAAGTGGCTGGAGCAACTTCAGAACATCCTCCATCTATTTCATTAACGGCCTCCAGACCGTTCTATAAGTACCTTTACCCACTTATCCTAGTGGCTGGAGACGGTTATTAAACACCCTTTAGTCCCTTATATAACAGGGTATATCCCCTTACTCAAGGGGGTAGAGGGGGCTGGTGAAGGGGGTAGAAAAAGTAAAACGATTAGCGGTCATGTTTTTTATTGATAGCCTGCCAGGCTTTCCATAACTATAGAAAAAAGCATTTCTTCTTGGAAGCTTATCCAGATTTGATGAGTAGTAGAGAGTATCAACAAAAAATCCACTGCAGTAAATGCAGTGGATTTTAATATATTGTATAAAACTTACTCACCATCTCTTTCACCCAAAGACTCTTTCAGCTTAATAAGCTCAGCTTTTACAAATTCAAGCCGGTCGATAAGGGTGATGGTTTCGGAGATTTTACTGTTTGTGGTCAGTGCGATGCGGGCTCCGTCTAAGGTATAGCCTTTTTCTTTTACCAGATGGTAGATCATCTGAAGGTTTTTAATATCTTCAGGGGTGAAATACCGGTTTCCTTTTCTGTTTTTTTTAGGCTTGATAATCGGGAATTCCTGTTCCCAGTAACGTATTAATGAAGTGTTTACATCGAATGCTTTTGCCACTTCTCCTATAGAATAATACAGTTTATCAGGTAAATTTATTTTCATTTTACAACTCCTAAACCTAAAAGATAAAAATTTTTTAAAGTTTAATCCAAAATATATTGTAAAAAGTGCGGTCATACTTTGTTTCAAAGGAATTTAGGGGTCTAAATTCATCATTCAAGAACAAACGTTTGTAGTAGATATAAAGGACGTGATAGAATAAACAAAAAACCACTGTAATAGCAGTGGTTTTTATTTTCTTTCTTCCAAAACTATTATATTTATTAATCTAAACATTATCTTGGAAATGTAAGGATAAGACAATTACGCACGAAATTGCTCATACCTTTGGTGCAGAACATATCTGGGAGCCAAACTCAAGGGTGGAAAGTACTCCTGCCAATATTAACAATAGGATGAATTCATATGAAAATCCAACTCCTACAATGAAAAGATTAGGTATGGAATTTAATAAAAATCAGATACAGAAGATGGAAGAAACTGTTAAAGCTAACTTATTTAGATTACCAAAAAATAAAAAATAATGAAAATAATATTTTTTTTAATAATTGTTTTACTGACCAACAATAGTTGCTCCGCACAAAATAATATTGATTTTTATTATCAAGATAAAACGAAAGCAACAGAAACAGATAGTACGGCATATAAATCTTATTTGGAAAATATTCAAAAAGAATTTCTTAAAAAAGATGACGAAGTTTTATTGTCTTTTAATAATGCTGCTTTTATTGACGATGTTATTACTATAAATGGTAAAAGGTATAATTTTCAAAATTATACCTGTGGATATACACAAATTAGAGTTCTTAAAAGAGATGAAAAGATTAAAATTACATCTAGGAAAAAAGAAGAGATGAATTTTAAGCTAAAAAAAGGAATTGATTATATTATTATTAATGGAGGATTTGATAATAAATGGAGTGTTACATTTTCAGAATTTTTTCCAGCAATGAATTGTTTATAAGTAATCTTTGATAGTATAGATTGTAATCCCCGCTGGCCCGAGAGTTTCGCTCGTGTTAACGAATACAACAAAAACCACTGTTTGTGCAGTGGTTTTGTTCATTTTTATTAGAGCTTTATACCTTAAGAAGCTCTTTATTTGTTAGGTAATTTTCATTCATTTAAAAAATATCCAGGAAAATATCTCTGCCATACTTATTAAATTGTCGGGAACTATTTTATAAACTGTCTTCAGTGGCTTCGGAGGTGCCTTCGACCATTACAGTAAGTCTCTTTAGCTGCTCATTAATTTGCTATAACCATTTCGTACATCGTCTCAAGCTATTTAAGAGATGTCTTCAAACACTATTGTAAATATCTCCGGCCACTATATCAAATAGGTATAACTATTTGATAAACAACCTCCAGCCACTTAGAAAGTACCTCTAACCACTATAGTAAGTATCTTCAACCCCTTTATCACGTGGCTGGAGCCTCTTCAGAACAGCCTCCAACTACTTCATTAACGGTCTCCAGACCGTTCTATAAGTCCCTTTACCCATTTATCAAAGTGGCTGAAAACCGTTAATGAACACCCTTTAGCCCCTTATATAACAGGGTATATCCCCTTACTCAAGGGGGTAGAGGGGGCTGGTGAAGGGGGTAGAAAAAGTAAAACGATTAGCGGTCATGTTTTTTATTAATAGGCTGCCAGGTTTTCCATAACTATAGAAAAAAACATTTCTTCCTGGAAGCTTATCCAGATTTGATGAGTAGTAGAGAGTATCAACAAAAAATCCACTGCAGTAAATGCAGTGGATTTTAATATATTGTATAAAACTTACTCACCATCTCTTTCTCCCAAAGACTCTTTCAGCTTAATAAGCTCAGCTTTTACAAATTCAAGCCGGTCGATAAGGGTGATGGTTTCGGAGATTTTACTGTTTGTGGTCAGTGCGATGCGGGCTCCGTCTAAGGTATAGCCTTTTTCTTTTACCAGATGGTAGATCATCTGAAGGTTTTTGATATCTTCAGGAGTGAAATATCGGTTACCTTTCCTGTTTTTTTTAGGCTTGATAATAGGGAATTCCTGTTCCCAGTAACGTATTAGTGAGGTGTTTACATCGAATGCTTTTGCCACTTCTCCTATAGAATAATACAGTTTATCAGCTAAATTTATTTTCATTTTACGGCTCCTAAACCTCAAAGATAAAAATTTTTTAAAGTTTCATCCAAAATATATTGTAAAAAGTGCGGTCAGACTTTGTTTCAAAGGAAATTTATAGCAGTAAAATCATTATAAATAATACATATTTGTTATAACAGAATAGTAAGAACACTATATGCCAGTTCTTTTTTATCTAAATTTGTGAATCTTTACAAGGCATATAAATATAAATGATGAATCCTATCTCTGTTCTTCATATCAACCTTTTCCAGGCAGGTAAAAACACTTCAGATTTTTATTTTAACACAATGAAGAATCATTTGGTGGTAGGACATCGTCATATAGAAAAGCCTCACAGACATGACTTTTATGCGGCTGTTCTTTTTACCAAAGGAGTAGGAATACATGAGATCGATTTCCAAAAATATGACGTTTCTGAGGGAAGCCTTTTCTTTCTGTCACCTGGGCAAATTCACAGCTGGGAACTTTCGGAAGATATAGAAGGTTATATTTTCTTTTGTTCTCAGGAATTTTATGAAATGCATTATGTGAATCAGAAGCTGAGGAATTTTCCTTTTTTCGGATCTGTGTCTTTTCCGAGGAAACTTCAGTTGGACGCTCTGGAGCTGAAGAAGAATATTAGGTTATTTCAGGAACTTGGAGAAGAACATCAGGCTAAAAATATAATGAAAGAAGGTCTTATTTTGTCATTAATGTCTCAGATCTTCATTAATTCTACCCGATTATTTTCCAGAGATTTTGACACACAGGATTCTGCCGCCGGACTTTCTTACTTTAAACATTATCAGGATTTCGAAAATCTGATTGAACAGCATTTTGCAGAACATAAATCGATTGCCTATTATGCTTCTTTATTAGGAATTTCATCCAAACATCTGAATAGAATTGTACAGACTGTTGTCCAAAAAACAGCTACAGATATTATTACAGAAAGAGTAGTGCTGGAAGCCAAAAGAATGTTGATGTACCTAGATGAAAGTCTGGTTGAAATTGCTTTCAGATTAGGATATGAAGAATATTCCTACTTTGTAAGAGTATTCCGGAAAAGCTCCGGAATGACTCCCACTCAGTTTATGAGAAAATATAAGGCTTAATGAGTGTGAAATTTAAAGTTTAAGACTCACGGTTTAAGGTTTAAAGTTTAGGTGAGAGATTATTATAAACCACCCCGTCAAAAATTCTTTGAATTTTCGCCACCCCTCCAGAGGAGGGGAATTAGGGAAATATCAACTACTATTCTTATCCCTTCAACCTATCATCTGCAACCTAAAGTGCTAGCTTAAAAGGTCCTTCAAAAGTTGTTTCAAAAGAATCTACCAGTTTTCCTTTCTCATCAAACACCCCGATGATCATATTTTGTTTTGAAAATTTAATCTCATCTTCAGGGAAGGAAATGTTGATGTTTCCTTTCAGGATCTGGTCTCCTTTCAAGATGATTTTTTCAGAACCGAAATACGTGATTTCAGCATTTGATGGGGTGATAACTTTGATGTTTAACGTCTTCTTTTCATTAGATTTATTCAGAAGCGTATAAATAAAGGTGTTGGTGATCTTGCCGTTTTTAACAAAAAATGTAGAGCCAGCTGGTTTGATGAATTTCGCTTCCATAGAGCCGCGGTCGTACATTAAAAATCCAAGAAATCCGATCAGCAATGCCAGAATAACGGTCGTCGCTTTCATTCTCGGAGTAAATCTGAACTTCTCACTGTTTTCAATTTCTGATTCTGTGGCATAACGAACCAATCCTTTAGGTAAACCTACTTTTTCCATTACTTCATCACAGGCATCAATACAGGCTGTACAGTTCACACACTCCAATTGCTGTCCGTTTCTGATGTCGATTCCTGTAGGACAGACAACAACGCATTGGTTACAATCTATACAATCTCCCTTACCTGCCGCTTTTCTGTCTTCATTATTTCTCCATTTTGAACGACCTTCCCCTCTTTTAAAATCGTAATATACGTTGATTGTCTGTTTATCAATTAAAACACCCTGAAGCCTTCCGTAAGGACAAACCAGGGTACATACCTGCTCACGAAGCCATGCAAAAACAAAATAGAAAGTCATCGTGAAAAAGATCATTGTAATGAACTTTAAAGGATGTTCTGAAGGTCCTTCCAGCATAATCTGGAAAACCTGTTCATAGCCTACAATATACATAAACATGAAAGTAGAGATGATCAGAGAAATCAAAATAAATACGGACCATTTTGTAAGTCTCTTTCTGATTTTTTCAGCATCCCATTCCTGTCTGTCGAGTTTCATCTGTTTATTTCGGTCTCCTTCAATCCAATATTCTATTTTACGGAAAACCATTTCCATAAAAAGGGTTTGAGGGCAAAGCCAGCCACAGAATATTCTTCCGAAAACTACCGTAAATAGCATTACAAAAATGACGGAAGTTACCGCTCCCAATGCAAGGATAAAAAAGTCCTGAAGATAGAAAGGCTGTCCAAGGATAAAGAATTTCCTGTCAATAACATTGATGAGCAGAAAAGGATTATTATTGATCTTTACAAAAGGCAGTCCGAAAAATAAGGCAAGAAGAAGGTAGCTGGTGTAATTCCTGTAATTGGTGTATTTTCCTTTAGGCTTTCTTGGGAATATCCACTTCCTTTTTCCGGTTTCATCCATTGTTCCCACTGAATTTCGGAAATCTTCATTTTCAATTTCTAAAGATTTGATATTGTTGGACTCTGCGCTCATTGTTGTATGCTATAAAAGTATTTTGGTACTATTTTCAACAGGATAACCCTCTTTTTTTGAATTGATTTTTTATTGAAAAAAAGTGATCAATCCTGTTACTGCAAAGCTCCGGATTATATTCTTTCACTACTAATATGATCTACTTAAAAAATAGGACAATTAGGACATTGGGTGTTTGTTATTTTTATTGTATCAAAGCGAGAAAATATTTTGAAACCTGTAGGTCATATTGTAAATTGCAGGTTTAAAAATGAAGTATGAAGAATATCTTGAAAATAAGCATGATTGGTTTGGTTTTCGCATTGGTAAACTGCCAATCAGTAAATTATAGTAAAATGTTTTATGAAGGAGTAAAGCCGGAAATGGTTTCAGATACGTTCAGTTTCACAGAAGGACCATCAGCAGATAAAGAGGGGAATGTTTATTTTACCGATCAACCCAATGATAAGATCTATTATTGGGACTGGAAAAGCAATAAGGTAATAGAGTTTTTAGACAAGACGGGAAGAGCAAACGGAACGCACTTTGACAAAGACGGGTATTTGATTACCTGCTCAGATGATCAGGGAGAAATCTGGAAAATTTCCAAAGACAAAAAAGTGGAAATTCTGCTTAAAGGCTTTGAAGGAAAAAGATTGAACGGTCCCAATGATGTATGGAATGATGAAGCCGGAGGAATGTACTTTACAGATCCATTGTATGAAAGAGATTACTGGATCGGTTTTAAACAGGAACTGCCACACAAAAGCCTTTATTATAGAGATAAATCAGGGAAAGTTACCAAGCTGGATACATTTATCCAGCCTAATGGAATTGTAGGCAGTGAAAAACTGAAAAAATTATACCTTTCTGATATTGATGCCGGGAAAACTTATGTATATGACATATTGGGTGAAGGCAAACTGTCTGAAAAAAAACTTTTCTGTGAAATGGGATCAGACGGAATGGAGCTGGATAAGCATGGAAACCTTTATCTTACAGGAGATGGAGTACATGTGTTTAACCGTTCCGGAAAGAAAATTTACCATATTCCTATTCCCGAAAAATGGACTTCCAATGTAACCTTTGGTGGAGAAAATAATGATATACTCTTCATTACTGCTTCAAAATCTGTATATACTTTTCCTACCAGAGTAAGAGGAATAAAATAAATAAAAAGAAATGTCATTGTGAGAAGTATTGCTTCGTTGCTATACTCCTCGCAATGACATATTATTGTTAATCTAAATGGGATCAAAGCTTTAATAAGCAACTTCCATTTTCACTTTTTTTCCTTTCAGTTTTTCGTTCTGAAGCTTTCTTAAAACAGCATTTACTTTACTTCTGGAAACAGCAACATAGGAAGTCGTATCTTTTACTTCAATCAAACCGATATCTTCTTTCTGAAGCTCTCCTTTTTTGATAAGATATCCCACAACATCCACTTTGTTGACCTTATCTTTTTTTCCGGCACTGATATAAATAGTCTGGAAAGGTGTTTTTTCCGGAACTTTAGTAAATCCGGCAACACTTTCTTCAGGGGTATTGCTTTTAATGAATGGAAAGTTTTCTTCCTCTGTCATGATGAGGTATACAAAACCTTTGGCATTCATTCTTGCGGTACGTCCGTTTCTATGAATGAAAGCATCTTCTTTTGGAGGAAGCTGATAGTGTACAATAGATTCTACCTCCGGAACATCAAGTCCACGGGCAGCAAGATCAGTTGTAATAAGAATTCTTGCAGAATCATTTCTGAATTTCAGCAACGCACGTTCTCTTTCATCCTGCTCCATACCGCCATGGAAGGTTTCCCTGTCGATTCCCATCTGGTTAAGAAGCTCGGAGATTCTGTCAACAGCCTCTCGGTGATTACAGAAAATAAGAGTCCTTTTATTGCCTATTTTGCAGATTAAATTAAACAAAGTGTCAAGCTTTTCCTCAGAAATTGTCATTACTTTTCGTAATTGGATATCTGGTTTTATTTCACTTAGCTTTAAAAAATCGATGGTTTTTTCATTTTTTAACCCCGTAAACGTTGGAATTTCATCCATCGCTGTAGCTGAAGTTAAAATTCTTTGTGAAAGACCTTTTAATGAACCTGCAATAAACTCCATATCTTCATGAAAGCCAAGCTCCAGAGCTTTGTCGAATTCATCAAGAACGAGTGTTTTAATCGTTTTCGGATCAAAGTTATTATTTCTCACATGGTAAGCAACCCTTCCTGGAGTTCCTATTAAAACCGCAGGAGCTTCAATTAAATTGTTAACCTCTATTTTTTTATCATGTCCGCCATAACAAACAGAAACTTTAAAATCTGTTCCCATAGCTTTAAAAACCTGCTCAATCTGTAAAGCAAGTTCTCTGGCCGGAACCAATATCAATGCCTGAACTCCCTGAACATTTTTTTTCAGATTCCGAAGAACCGGGAATAAAAAAGCAAGAGTCTTTCCAGATCCTGTAGGAGAGAGTAAAACAATGTCTGTATTGTTTTCAGACGCATTATAAGTAGATTTCTGCATCTGATTCATATCCTGAATCTGCAGTTTCTGGTAGATTGATTGTAGTTCCATGGTGCAAAGGTAGTGAAATAGTTGGTGGTTGTTGGCCGATTGTTGCCTGTTCTTCACCATGTCATTTGAACAGAGTGAATCGTAGTGAAGAATTCCATATATAGATTATCTTCCTGTTCTTATTATAAAAAAGATAACTAAGTTTTTCTGAACCATCTGATCTTCAATTTTTAATTCCTTTAATCTTTTAATAGTAAATATTGACATTCAGTTGTTTAGCGATAATATTTGTAAAGGTAAATGTGTTGTTTGTTTTAAATAAAATTCTTATCTTTGCACCCACTTTTGTGGCGAAAAGGTTTGATGGGTAAATTACTTAAAATTAATTACTTCCGTATTTTTTAATCCGCATTTATTCAAACCGTTAAAAAAGAAGGAATACAAATTTTTATTAGAAAATGTCAAAAGAGACAAATTCAGCAGAGGTTTTATTAAACCAAAACGTAGCACCAGAACAATTTGATTGGGATTCTTTCGAATCAGGTCTTGATGCAGATGCGAGAAAAGAAAAAAGCGATTTAGAAGAAATCTATAACGGATCTCTTAACAGCCTAAACGATAATGACGTTTTAGTTGGTAGAGTTGTAAGATTAACTGACAAAGAAGCTATCGTAGACATCAACTTCAAATCTGAAGGTGTTATTTCTCTTAACGAATTCCGTTACAACCAAGGCCTAAAAGTAGGTGATGAGGTAGAAGTAATGGTTGACAAGAGAGAAGACAAAACTGGTCAGTTACAATTATCTCACAGAAAAGCTAGAACGCTTAAAGCTTGGGATAAAGTAAACGAACTTCACGAAACTGGAGAAATCGTTAACGGTTTTGTTAAATCAAGAACTAAAGGTGGTATGATCGTTGACGTTCACGGAATCGAAGCATTCTTACCTGGTTCTCAAATTGACGTTAAGCCAATTAAAGATTACGATCAGTTCGTAGGAAAAACTATGGAGTTCAAAGTTGTGAAAATCAACCCTGAGTTCAAAAACGTAGTTGTATCTCACAAAGCATTGATCGAAGCAGATATCGAAGGTCAGAAAAAAGAAATCATCGCTCAGCTTGAAAAAGGTCAGGTTCTTGAAGGTACTGTTAAGAATATTACTTCTTACGGTGTATTCATTGACTTAGGAGGTGTTGATGGATTGATCCACATTACAGACCTTTCTTGGTCTAGAGTGAACCACCCATCTGAAATCCTAGAGGACGGACAGACTGTGAAAGTTGTAATCCTTGATTTCGATGATGAGAAAACAAGAATCCAATTAGGTATGAAGCAATTAGAAGCTCATCCTTGGGATGCTCTTTCTGCTGACTTGAAAGTAGGTGACAAAGTAAAAGGAAAAGTAGTAGTTCTTGCTGACTATGGTGCATTCGTAGAAATCGCTCCAGGTGTAGAAGGATTAATCCACGTTTCTGAAATGTCTTGGTCTACTCACTTAAGATCTGCTGGAGATTTCGTAAAAGTAGGTGATGAAGTAGAAGCTGAAGTATTAACTTTAGATAGAGAAGAAAGAAAAATTTCTCTTGGTATTAAGCAATTGTCTAAAGATCCATGGGAAAACATCGAAGCTAAGTATCCAGTAGGATCTCAGCATGTAGGAACTGTAAGAAACTTCACTAACTTTGGTGTATTCGTTGAGTTAGAAGAAGGTATCGACGGATTAATCTACATCTCTGATCTTTCTTGGACTAAGAAAATCAAGCACCCATCTGAGTTCTGTGCAGTAGGTGATAAATTAGACGTTGTAGTTCTTGAATTAGATATCCAAGCTAGAAGATTATCTCTAGGTCACAAGCAATTGACTGAAAACCCATGGGATAAATTCGAAACTAAATATGCTGAAGGAACTATCCACGCTGGTAAGGCTGTAGAAGTTCACGATAAAGGAGCTTCTGTTCAATTCGAAGATGCTGAAGTAGAAGCATTCTGCCCTTCAAGATTATTAGAGAAAGAAGATGGATCTAAAATCAAAAAAGGTGAAGATGCTCAATTCAAAGTAATCGAATTCAACAAAGAATTCAAGAGAGTAGTAGTATCTCACACAGGTATCTTCAGAGATGAAGAGAAGAAAAACGTAAAAGAATCTTCTTCTAGAAACGTATCTTCTTCTTCAAACAACGAAGAAAGATCTACTCTTGGAGACATCGATGCATTAGCAGAGTTGAAAAGAAAAATGGAAGAAGGTAAATAATCTTTGAACCATTCATACATAAGGAGCCGCTCGTTTGAGTGGCTTTTTTTATATCCATATGAATAGATGGATAATATCCGGTATAAAAAAAGAATAGTATCGTTTTTTTTATTGTTAGAAACGAAAATTTTCAAAAAAACATTAAAAATTAATGACTATTAACTAATGAGAAGATTCATTAATTGGTGATTTTATTTAATGAAATAATTACATCAAAAATATATAAAAGCGTGATAAATATAACGTGGTAGGCATATATTTATGATGAGGTTCTCTTTATTGAGAAATATGTAAAATAGTTTATGTTTAATTTATTTGTTTGTATTGTTTTATTTTTAAATTTTGATTAAAAAAAATAGTAATAATTTGTGAATTATTTGTAGATTAGCGGCTTTAATAATGGATATGAAAAATAAAGCTCTACCTCTTTTGTTTGCAGTATTTTCTGCATTTCCAACAGTATTGTTTGGACAGGATAATGAAAAACTGATTAAAGATTATATTTCTCAAAATAAAATAAGGGAATATAAAAAATCTGATCTTAATAATATCATTGTTGATAATGTAGATCCGTCAAAATCATTGAATGGTAATGTTGTTAAATTTTTACAGACATATAACGGGTTACCGATATACAGCTCTGTAGGAACAGCATTGATTAAAGACAGTAAAATTGTTTATTATACAGATAATTTTGTAAAAGACTATACTGCATCTACATCGAGCACAGCTGTTATTAATAAAAATACAGCTCTTCAAAAGATTGCTGAAGACCTGAAAAACCCTGATATTGCAAATTTTACGATTCTTGAATATCTTGAAAAGACTCAAAAAAAAGCCACATCAGCCAATCAAAGACTTGTATATACCAATGACGAGAACGGAAACCTGCGTTTGGCCTATGAATATACCTTAACGGAACCAAAGACTCCGAATTACTGGAATATTTTAGTAGATGCTAACAATGGAAATATCCTGTTAAAAAATAACCTGACTTTATCTTGTAATTTCCATCATGATGCTTATAGCTCAGATGCTGAGTACAGCCATGCTGATCATTTTGAAAATACCCTAATGGGGCC
This sequence comes from Chryseobacterium sp. MA9, assembly GCF_024399315.1. NCBI lineage: Bacteria > Pseudomonadati > Bacteroidota > Flavobacteriia > Flavobacteriales > Weeksellaceae > Chryseobacterium > Chryseobacterium sp. MA9. Next base: position 4,862,643 of record NZ_CP075170.1, read on the forward strand.
TCAAAATAATGTAGTACAGAATAACATTCCATTACTTTTACCGGATAATGCATCCTATAATGTATTTCCATTGCCAATTGAAGCACCTACTTTTGGTTCAAGATCAATCATTACTAATCCTTGGATCCTGAGTGCTTCTCCTGAAGGATGGCATTCTGACGGAACTAATCATTATACTGTTACAAGAGGAAATAATGTTTTTGCCTATGAAGATGTGGCAGGAACGGCTTTAACTGCACCTGATTATCTTACAGGAGCTCCGGCAGACGGAGGAGCGACAAGAAATTTTGATTTTCCTTTTAATATCAATGAAACTCCGGCAAATAACAGGAATGCTGCCATTACGAATTTATTTTATCTGAATAATAGAATTCATGATGTTTTCTACAAATTTGGATTTACAGAATCTGCCAGAAACTTCCAGCAGAACAATTTTGGTAATGGACCTGTAGGAGGAGATGATGATTCTGTATATGCAGAGGCCCAGGATGGCAGCGGATTAAATAATGCCAATTTCTCTTCAGGACAGGATGGTTATAATGGTAAAATGCAGATGTACCTTTGGTCTCCAGTTGGAAGGGTGTTTTACTATAATGCACCTACTGCAGCTGTTTCCCGTACACCGGGAGCAGGAACTGCGCAGTTTGGTAATCCACTACCTATGAGCGGTATTACAGGAGATGTAGCACTTTCATCAGTTTTGGATGGTTGTACAGCTTTGCCTGCTAGTTCATTGACTAATAAAATAGGACTGGTTGAAAGAGGGACATGTTCTTTTGCTGTTAAAGTGAAAAACCTTCAGGATGCCGGAGCTAAAGCCGCGATTGTTTATAACAACGCAGCAAATGGGGCTACAATAGGTAATATGGCGGGTAATGATCCGACAATTACTATTCCTTCGGTACTTATTAACAATGCAGAAGGAGAATATATTAAAACTCAGATGGCAGCAAGTACTACTGTAAATGTTACCTTAAAAGGAAATATGACTCCTGATGGAAGTTTTGATAACGGAATCGTAACTCATGAATATGGCCACGGAATATCCAACAGAATGACAGGTACAGGATACAACTGTCTGAATGCAGGAGTGAGCAAAGAACAGATGGGAGAAGGATGGTCTGATTTCTTCGCCTTAATGTTGACTAATAAAGCTGGAGACAATGCTACTGTAGCAAGAGGTACAGGTACTTATGCAATAGGACAGGCAATAACAGGTGCTGGTATCAGACCTGCAAAATATTCAACAAGTCTTGCTGTTAATGGATTTACATATGGAGATACCAATGGAATGGAATACAATAACGGATCAGCAGTTGTTCCGGATGTACACTCTATTGGTTTCGTTTGGGCTACTATGCTATGGGATCTTCATTGGAAATATGTTGAAAAATACGGTTACTCTTCAGATGTATTATCTACAACTCCTAACGGAAGTACAAAAGTATTACAACTGGTAACAGATGCTCTGAAACTTCAGGGATGCAACCCTAGCTTTATTGATGGAAGAAATGCAATATTAGCTGCAGAATTAGCAACAACTGGAGGTGTTGACAAATGTATGATCTGGGGAGTTTTCGCAAGAAGAGGTTTAGGTGTGAATGCTTCAGCAGGGGTTAAAAATAATATTAATGACCAGATTCAGGACTTTAATGTACCAGAACAATGTTTATTAGCTACAAATGAAGTGAATGGTGATAAGAACAAGAATATTTCTATCTATCCAAACCCGGCTAAAGATGAGTTTTATATCAACTTCCCAAGCAATACCCTTGGAAAAGTAAGTGTAGAACTTTATGATATGTCTGGTAAACTGGTTTCTTCTGAAGATAAAATCTCACCGGATGCTAAGAAAGCAATTTCTACAAGCAATTTGGTAAACGGAACTTATATGGTTAAAATCAAAGGACTTGGTTTTGAAGCAGCTTCAAAAGTAATGGTTAAAAAATAATTTACTTATAATTAATTTCAAAATCGCCACAAGCTTGCTTGTGGCGATTTTGTTTATCTATCATTATAACACTGCAGATAGGTTTAATTTATATGTCGTAACTTTGCAGGCTGTAAAAAAAATTATGAAGAAGAAAAATATACTAAAAGGTGTTTTATTTGTAGGGATTGGAGCTAGTATATACGGTATGTTGGCCACTTTTGTGAAAATGGCTTACCATGATGGTTTCACCACTTCGGAAGTAACTACTTCCCAGTTTGTATTAGGTTTGACGGGACTTTTGATTCTCAATCTTATTCAGACCTTAACCTCGAAGCAGAAATTATCGCTGCCAAATTCTAAAGAAGTCAGAATGTTGCTGCTTGCAGGAACTTCTTTAGGAGGAACAAGCTTATTCTATTATATTGCTGTACAGTATATCAATGTTTCAATTGCCATTGTACTATTGATGCAGTCGGTATGGTTCAGTGTAGTGGTGGAAAGTATTCTTACAAAAAAACTGCCCAATGCAAGAAAAGTAATTTCTGTGGTTATTGTATTACTGGGAACAGTTCTGGCAACAAATCTTATTAATATGGAGATAGAATTGGACTGGCATGGAGTCTTCTGGGGACTGATGGCTGCTGCTTCATATACCTTAACGATGTTCACTTCCAATACGTTGGCTACCCATCTTCCGGTTTTCAGAAAAAGTATTATCATGCTGGCTGGGGGCTCTGTAGTGGTTTTTGCATTTTTATTCTTTGCACAGATCGGACCTATGTATTTTGACGGTTTAAAATCATTATATCTGAATTTTACAGAAAATACAGAGCATATTCATTCATTCAATTATTCAATATTCCTGACATACGGATTTGTGCTGGCTCTTTTTGGAACCATTATTCCACCAATTTTATTCAATATTGGATTTCCAAATGCGGGATTGGGTCTGGGAAGTATTGTTTCATCACTGGAACTTCCGGTTTCTGTTACGATGGCCTTTGTTTTACTGGGTGAGAAAGTATTTCTGATCCAATGGATAGGAATTGCCCTGATCCTTTTTGCTATTGTTTTGATGAACTTACCTTCAAAAAAAGTAAACGAAGTTTCGGTGGCAGAATTGTCTTAAAAAAATATTTAAATAAAATAATAGTTGAAGCCGTTCCTTTTGGAGCGGTTTTTTTAATTTTAATCCTTTAAATAAAAGTTTCATGAAACATTTCAGAAATATAACAGCTGCTTTTGCATTGATAATGTCCGGTTTTATGTTTTCACAGGTAAAGCCTCTGGATGCAATGCTTTCTGACTATAAATATCCTTATGAAGTTCACTTTCTCAATTTTAAGTCTCAGGGCGAAGAGTTGAAAATGGCCTATATGGATGTTCACCCACAAAAGCCCAATGGGAAAACAATAATGCTTCTCCATGGAAAGAATTTCAACGGAGCGTACTGGGAGAAAACAGCAAAGGATTTGTCTGCTAAAGGATTCAGAGTAGTAATTCCTGATCAGATCGGATTTGGAAAATCGTCCAAACCCCATGCTTACCAGTTTTCTTTTTCACAGCTGGCGGAAAATACAAAAGCAGTTCTGGATGAATTAAAGATTGATAAAGCAATAATACTGGGGCATTCAATGGGAGGAATGGTAGCTTCCAGATTTACATTGCTGTATCCGGAGAAAGTACAGAAACTGATTCTTGAAAATCCAATCGGGCTTGAGGATTATAAAACGTTTGCAGCTTACCAGACAATTGATCAGGCATATCAATCTGAACTTAAAAATACATCGGAAACCTATAAAAACTACCAACTGAAATTCTATTATGATAACAAGTGGAAAGAAGAGTATCAGCCATGGCTTGATCTGATTGCAGGATGGACGCTTCATAAAGATTACCCTCAGGTAGCCTGGGATGCAGCTCTTACCTCGGATATGATCTACAATCAGCCGGTATGCTATGAATTTAAAAATATTAAAGTTCCTACACTGCTTATTATTGGAACAAGAGACAGAACCGCAATAGGGAAAGACAGAGCTCCCAAGGAACTTCAGCCGAAAATGGGACAATATCAGGAGCTAGGAAAGAAAACTCAACACGAAATTGCCGGTTCAAAGCTTGTAGAACTTGACAATGTAGGACATCTTCCTCATATAGAAGTATATCCTGAATTTTTTGAAGCCCTGTACAATTTTATACAATAAATTTAAAACTATAAAATATCTGAAACATTAAGTTTTCTTAAATGATTACAATAGAGTTTAGGCAGATTCAATATTAAGCTTATTCAACTGTTCGTTTATTTTTGAGGAAACGACGATTCTTGTTATCTTTTAAACTTAATGTTTCAGATTTATTGCTTCTTACAATCAATGAATAGTAAAGCACACACTCCAATTCCCGAAAATATGACACAGGAGATCCCTAAATTCTGTATAAAACCAATGCTTGTCAGCCCTACACCTATCAGGATATAATAAATCAGTCCCAGCAATGCTCCGGCACTTCCGGTCTCATTTTTATAATGGATAAGTGCAGTGCTTAAAATATTTGGAACTGCCATACTGAACGCCATCACAATGAAAAAATAAGGGATTAAAAAATATATTCCTGTACCTGTCAGAATCCATACGAAAATAGAAGCAGCAAATGCTGAGATAACACTGACTTTAACTAAATGTTTAGGTGGTATGTTCTTCAATAAGAGGAATCTGTTGAGTTTTGCTCCTGCAAATGTCCCGCCTGCCAATATAACACTGCTGTATCCGAAAACATATGAAGAGTAATGATGTTCTTTAAAGATAAATGGGGCCAGCGAATAGTAAGAAAACAACAAGACATTAAAACTCATTATGAATAAGCAGCATTTTATGATGGCCTTGTCACAAAGCATTCTCTTTAATAAACCTGCTAAAATACCCATGTTGATTTCTTTTACTGAATGTTGGGTTTCTGAAATTTTCTTACGGGAAAGAATAAAAAACAACCCTGCAAGCAGACATAATGTTATGAAAACTCCCTGATGTCCAACAGAAAAAGCCAATACTGATCCGGTAATCATTCCTATTACAGGACTTACAGATAAACCAATTCCGATCCAGGAAAATACTTTACTGATACTGTTTTGATCATAAGTGTCTCTTAGAATCGTTTGTGTTACAATAGAGCCTACGGAGATTCCAAATGCAGAAATAATCCTGGCACTAAGGAGAATCATAAAATTGGGCGCGAAAATAGCCGTCAGCGTTCCGATTCCATAGGTAATAAGTCCATATTCAAGGGATTTTTTTCTTCCGATTCTGTCACATTGTATTCCCCAAAATGCCACTCCCAGAGCAAATGCAATAAAATATAAACTGATCGTTAGGGTAACAGATTCTTCTTTCACCTGAAACTGTTCCTGAACCATTGGCAAAACCGGGCTGTAAATGGTTTCTACAAACTGAGGAAGCATTACAAGTATGGTGAGCAGCCAGATAGGATTTGTCTTTTTCATTTTTTTCTGCAAAGTTTCCAAAATTTCAATGTATATTTATAATGATATAAAAACAAAAAATATCAAAAATAGGACATGGCTGTATTGAAACAAAACGAAGAGTTTGATGCGGATTCTATTCAACAAAAAGTAATTGGAATAGCTTCTGATATGGTGATGCATGATTCCGGCTTTCATCTTCATACAACGAAAGCTCAGCTGCTATATGCACCCTCTGGCTGTATGACAGTCACTACTTCTGACAGGCAGTTCGTTCTTCCTCCATTCAGAATGCTTTGGATTCCAGCAAACGCTGTCCATCGGGTGAATTTCCGGAATATCGTAGCTTATAGATCTGTCTATTTTGATGAAAATTATTCCGAAAAATATATGAAATCCAGTCTCAAAGTTCTTCATGTAAATTCTTTATTAAAAGAAATTATAGAAAGGATTTGTTTTTGGGAATGGTTGGAACCTGGTAATGATCAGACTAATCTTTTAAAAGTATTTTGGGATGAAATGAGTAAGGCTCCGGAAGAAAAGTTAGAACTTAAAATACCACAGGACAGGCGTTTTAAAAAGCTTTCAGAAGAATGGACTCTGCGTGATGCCATGCCGCCGATGTTGAAAGACCTTGCAGAAAAAGTTGGGGCAGTGGAGAAAACAATCAGCCGTATTTTCAAAAAAGAAACAGGATTATCTTACCAGGAATGGAGGCAGCAGTGGCGGTTGCAGCGATCGATTGAGCTTTTGGTGGAAGGTAATTCAATTGGAGAAGTTTCTCATATTTTGGACTTTTCATCTGATAGTGCTTTTATAAATTTTTTCAAGAAACAGACGGGTTCCACTCCTTTGCAATATCTCATGAAAAATGAGTAGCCATCAAGGAAAAAAATTGGGAAAATGATGTTTGTAACCAAAGAAAAAATTAAATATTCTTTTAAGTTGTGTATCATGTCAAGGTTTTACACCTTGACATGATACACATAGTAGTAAAAATTTCTTGTCTTATGCAAAGTCTATTGAAAAGTAATTTGCTTAACATTGGATGTATCAATAGAATAGCTAAATAAAAAATAAAAGATATGAACAATTATACTACTACAATTGAACTCAAAGCTTCGGCAGAGAATATCTATGAGGCTCTTTCTCATCAGATTCCTCTTTGGTGGTCTGAACTGTTTACTGGAGTATCAGCACAGGAAGGGGATGTATTTACGGTAAGATTTGGAGACCATATTCATAAGACAATAAGTATAAAAGAAGCAATATCCAACTCAAGATTGATTTGGTCTGTTGATGATTCACTGATTGCTATTCCTGAATTAAAAAATCAGACAGAGTGGATTGGGACACGTATCGTATGGGAAATGAAACAAAAGGAGAACAGCAGTTTGTTGCAGCTTACCCATGTAGGTTTAAATCCGACTGTGGAGTGTTATACTATTTGTTCCGGTGGCTGGAATCAATTTATCGGGAGTCTGAAACTCTTTCTGGAAACCGGAACCGGAAATCCTTACAAAAAATGAAAAATATTGAAATAAAAAAAGAGACTGTTTACGTATAAACAGCCTCTTTTTGTATGTATTGTTGTCTGAATTATTTCTTCTTGTAAGCAGCGTCTTTGATTCTTGCTTTTTTACCTCTAAGGTCTCTGAAGTAGTAAATTCTAGCTCTTCTAACTCTACCTTTTCTGTCAAGCTCGATTTTTTGAAGTGCAGGTAGGTTAATAGGGAATACTCTTTCTACACCTACATCACCACTCATTTTTCTGATAGTGAAAGTTTTTGTAGAACCAGTACCTCTTAATTGGATAACTGTTCCTTTGAAGAACTGAGTTCTTGTCTTTTGTCCTTCTTTAATTTCGTAATACACAGTAATTGTATCACCTGCTTTGAATTCAGGGAATTCTTTTTTAGCAATGTACTTGTCTTGTACGTACTTTAATAAATCCATTATTAATAAAATAAAATGTTAAAGCTAAGCAACTTACACGTTCTTCGTCAGAGGTTGAATAACAGGTTGCAAATGTACAAAATACTTTTTGAATATGCCAAATAATTAATGTACTAAAAACTATAATTTTTTCATTCCGGTTTTGCTAAAAAATTAACGGTTTCTTTAAAGTACCATCAGACAGAGTTTATATGGGAATTCTACTTTTGCCCGAAGTAAAAAATCCGAACAACGATTTTTTAAATTCCTGATTCACAATTTAAAACTATATGTTATTTTAAAACTAAAGCTATTATGAAACATTATTTCTTCTTTTTTTGTTTCGCGGTCCAGATGGCTTTCGGGCAGGTTTTGTTTCCCTATTTACAAAATCCAACCCCGAATTCTATGATCGTCAATTGGAAAACAGCTTCCAATAATGAAACAACCGTGATCTACGGAGATTCTCCAACGAATTTGAACGTGACGGTAACAGGAACTACCAATATCTTTTCAGATACGGGGTACAACAACAACTATTATTATCACACAGCAAAGATCGCCAATCTTCAGCCGAATACGAAATACTATTACAAGATAAAAACCGGAACCAGTGAGTCTGCCGTTTACAATTTCAGAACACTTCCTTTACCGGGACAGGCTGTAACTGCCAATGGAAAGATCCGTTTCCTTATTATGGGTGACAACCAGATCAAAGCAGAGCCTAGATATGATACTCTTACGCTGAATGCTTATAAAAAATTAAAGGAAAAATTCGGAGCCACTTCAGATCCGTCAGATAATATTGCTCTTACTTTTATGGTGGGAGATCAGGTGGATGTAGGAACATTGGATCATTACGAGAATGTTCACTTTAAAAAGAACATCAAGTTATCTCCTTATCTGCCTATACAGACCACAGTAGGAAATCATGAGACTTACGGAACGCTGGGAATGAATTCCTATTATGCCCATTTCTATATAGATGAAATTAAATATAAAAATATAAGCTCTGGTAATGAGAATTATTATGCTCAGCAGGCGGGTAATGTATTATTTGTGAGTTTAAGTTCTGAGCATACGGGATCAGCACAGCAGACCTGGCTTCAGCAGATCTTAACAGCAGCCAACAATGATCCTACGGTAGACTGGATCATTTCTTTGAGCCACAGACCTTATCAGGCAGAGCAATATGTAGGAGATATCTCTACATGGGTAAGAGAAAATGCAGTACCACTTCTGGTAACCTCTGATAAATATTTAATGCACGTTGGAGCTCACCACCACTTATATCACAGAGGACAGCTGAAAAATACACCAAACTATCAGATTATTTCTGGAGGGACAGCATGGGATCAGTATTGGGGAATGTCCAATGAAAAAGATTTTGATGATGTTCAGAAAACTTTGACAGACTGGACGTATCAGATTGTGGAAGTAGATATTCCAACCGGAAAAGTGGATATCGAATGTTATTCGATCGGTGGAGTCTATAACAAAAAAAATAATGTACTGGTAGATTCTTTCCATAGGTATAAAAATCAGCCTAAGCCGGCTAAACCATCCATTACAAATAATTTCTCAGGAGCTATCACTTTACCTTTGACATTGAATGGAAGTGCATTTGCTTCTTCAAATAATGAACTGTTGAACACTACACAGTTCCTGATCAGTAAGACATCTAATTTTTCTGTGATTGAAAAAGAATTCTACCGTGATTTTGAAAACTGGTTTGGGAAAGACGGAAACGGAACTCCGGATAAAACCAAAAACCTGAATGATGGAGTAGACATTACAAAAGCCACCTTAGCTGCGAACTCTATTCCAAATGGAATTTATTACGTGAAAACCCGTTACAGAGACAGAAATCTGGAGTGGAGTGACTGGAGTGATGTGAAACAGTTTGAAATCACTGGAAGTGTAGTTTCAAATCCTACTTTTACTTTAAATAAAACAGAATATGCCCAAAATGAAGCCATTACCGCTACTTTCACCGGAGGTCCAGGAAACCAGCAGGATTGGGTAGGAATCTATAAAAAAGGACAAACGCCGGCCAGTACTACTTCACAAGTGTATAGTTATACTAATGGGCAGGTAGCAGGAACAGTTACTTTTAATAACGGTATGGCTAATAAAGGCCAGTATTTTGCAGGATTTTTTGCTAATGGCGGCTATACAGAAATCACTCCTAGAAAAAATTTCTATGTAGGACCGAAAGTTCAGCTGCAGACTACTTCTGATACCTATCCGGTAGGAGGAACAGTTGTCCTTAATTTTACTGACGGGCCCAACTTACAGAAAGACTGGATCGGAATTTATAAAATGGGGCAGACTCCGGGAACTACAGCTTCTATCAAATGGAGTTATGTAACAGCTGCATCAGGAACATTGAATTTTACAGGGCTTCCGAAAGGATATTATTACGCTCAATATTTACTGGAAGACGGATATAACGGAATCGGGGAGAAGGTATTCTTTAAAGTAGGAGATATCGTTACAGATCTTTGGATCAACAAACCGGTATATACTTTAGGAGAAAATATTACGGCTTCATGGACGGATTCTCCGGGAATTATAAAAGATTGGTTAGGAATTTATCCTCAAAGTGTTCAGACACCGGATGATAATTTTGTTTCTTATACCTATTTTGACGGAGTGACTCAGGGAACAAAAACCATCCAGGGAACAGCAGTACCTGCCACACCAGGAAACTATTATATGGTAATGTTTACCAATGATTCCTATACAGAAGTTTCAAACAGGGTACAGTTCCAGGTAACTTCACCAACATTAGGAACTGAAGAAACCAGAAGTACAGAGAAAAATGTAGTGTTGTATCCGAACCCAACCAAACCGGGACAGCCTACTTTTATCAAAAGTGATTACCCGATTGAGAAAATAGAGTTGGTCTCAGCTTCGGGAGAACTGCTTTATGTATCGAAAAATATCAATAATCAACGTTTCTCTTTGGTGAATGAGAATCTTCCTGCAGGCGTTTATTTTGTAAAAGTACACGGAAGAAAACTATTTACTCTAAAGCTGATTATTCAGTAAGGTAAACAAAACACCATTATAATTTTAGAGACTGCTAGAAATAGTAGTCTCTTTTTTTATTATTTAAACATACTACCTGCTTAATCTGAATAATTCGGCAGGAATGTTTACCACAAATATCTGTGTTATATGTGGTTAAATGAAAAAGCGATTCCAAAAAAATGAAACCGCCTTTGATATATAGTTGTGGTAATTAGTCAAATAGATGGTGCAGATCATCCTCGCTGATCAGCGTCTGGTTTTCAGCAGAAGCATTTTCCTCCTGAGCATCGGCCAGCGTTTTAGTTTCCTGAATGAGCTTTCCATCCATATTATAAAGTTTTAACAAGATCCATTTCCCGCTGCGTTCAAGTTCTTTAGCTCCATCCCATGTTTTTATTCTGATTTTTCCGTTTTGAATAACACCTGCTTTTACAGAAGACTTATTGGCAGGCTTTCCTTTTATATACTGTGTGATTTGTGCTGTGAAGGAATAATCTTCCCCGTCTTCACTGATAGGTTGTGTGAATGTATATAAAATAGTGCCTTTGGGGTCATAAACAGTTGCATCATAGAATGTTTGTTTAGCGTTCAGCTTTTTTTCAAAACTCAGTTTCGTATTAGCACCTTCAAAAAAGTTTTTGATATTTACAATAATACCTTCCTTATAGACTGTTTCATTAAAGCCTTCATAAGTAGTACCATTATAAGGCATATCATCTTTGTAGGTCAATGTAGATTTCAGCTTTCCATCTGGAGAATAATATTTAATTTCCTGTATGATCTCATCTTTTAAAAACTTCTCAGATGATAATTTTCCGTTTTCATCAAAGTATTTACTTGTTACAATTGATCCTTTTTCATAGGTATCGATGGATGAAATCTGTGTATATTCATAAGCCAGCTGATAATCCTCTCCATCCATTGGATTATAAATATCATTTTCCTTATCATACTGATATATCAGATGTCCTATTTTTTTACCCGACTCATCATAAGTGGTTTTATAGCCATCTTTTTTATTCATTTTCTGCTCCTGTAAGATCTTTCCGCTTTTGCTGTAAGTTACACTTTCCTTTACACTGCCGTCTTTTCTGTATTTTTCTATCTTTGAGATCCTCATTGGGCTGGAATAATAATCTACCATCATGTTTTCTGCAGAACCGGAAGTGCCGCTTCCCAGATACTTACCCTTTTCACCATAATATTTTGTTTCAGTATTACCGTCCTTATCAATGATGGTTTCGTTTCTGATGCCTTTAATGTCATTATCATAAACGGTTGTTTTTACAGGCGTGGAGTTTTCATAATCGACCAGAATATTAAAATCAATTCCGTCCTCAGCATCTTTATAGCTGAACATCTTTCCTGAAAAATTTCCGTCAGCTTTATATACCATATCTTCTGTCAACCTGCCTTCCGTATCATAAGTCTGAGCTGGACCAACCTGTTGGCCGTTAGAATAGGTGGCAAAATTCAGAACCTTTCCTTCAGGTGTATACCAGGTGACTTTTCCGTCAAAAACTTCGTTGTTTGGAGTAGTGTCAGAAGCCAGACCTTCCATCTGTAGTTTTCCGTCCTTATAGAAGTCTTTGATAAGAGTTAGTTTTCCTTTAGGAGTCGTTTCACGGTAATATTCCATTTTATCCTGAGTGGTTTTTTCCCAGTTTTCATCGAAATAAGTTTTTTCTTGTGCATACACATTGATACTGAGTACCAGGGCAAGTAATGCTGAGGTAAATAATTTTTTCATGCTTTTATTTAAGGTTTGATTTTGTATATGATTAATATGATGATAGGTGTTGAAGCAGATCTTAGTAGCGATCAAAAGAACCGAAAAGGGCAGGTAATTGTCTGCCATGAAATAATTTCTACATTAAAATTGTGTTTAAGTAAATACTATCCTGAAACAACAAAATAGGCTGTTCTTCTGGATTTGAAGGCCCAAATATAAATCAAATTGATGAAAAATACCATGAAAAATGAACAGACTTGTTCGATTTTGTAAATAAGTGTTTGATTATTATGGTCTTAAATTATAAAATATATCACTCTAAAAAGGATGAAATTCCGTATCATTTCCGTTCATCGGATATACAAGAAAATTTATTAAATTTAGCCAACAGAAAAATCTAATATTTCATGATAGATAAAAGAGTAAAAAATGCAAAGGAGGCCATCGAAGGAATTAATGATGGAATGACACTGATGCTTGGCGGATTCGGACTTTGCGGTATTCCTGAAAACTCAATCAATGCTTTGGTAGAAAGTGATGTGAAAGATCTGACTTGTATTTCAAACAATGCGGGGGTAGATGATTTCGGATTAGGATTACTGCTTCACAAAAGACAGATCAAGAAAATGATCTCTTCTTATGTGGGAGAAAATGCTGAATTTGAAAGACAGATGCTTTCAGGTGAACTGGATGTAGAACTTACTCCACAAGGGACTTTAGCTGAAAAATGCAGAGCTGCTCAGGCAGGAATTCCGGCTTTTTACACACCTGCAGGTTACGGAACTGAAGTAGCAGAAGGAAAAGAAGTAAAAGAATTCAAAGGAAAACCTCATATCCTGGAGCATGCTTACGATGCAGACTTTTCTATCGTAAAAGCATGGAAAGGAGACCACGCCGGAAACCTTATCTTCAAAGGATCTGCGCGAAATTTCAACCATCCTATGGCAGGAGCTGCAAAGATTACCATTGCTGAAGTAGAAGAATTGGTAGAACCGGGACAATTGGATCCAAACGAAATTCATATTCCGGGAATCATGATTCAAAGGATTTTCCAGGGAGAAAAATTTGAAAAAAGAATTGAGCAGAGAACAGTAAGAACTAAAGAATAAGTTCGAATAATAAAACAAAAAAGCGCTGAAAATATTTTCAGCGCTTTTTTTATGCTTGAGGAGTAAGAGTTTTTCTTTCTCCGATCTGTTGTCTCCACATGGCGTAGTAAAGTCCTTTTTCAGCAATCAGATTGCTGTGGGAACCTGTTTCTACTACCTGCCCGCGTTCAAGAACATAGATTTTATCGGCATGCATAATCGTACTTAAGCGGTGGGCTATGAGTACTGTGATCTGTTCTCTTTCTTTTGATATGTCCTTGATGGTCGTAGTAATTTCTTCTTCAGTAATACTGTCCAGTGCAGAAGTAGCTTCATCAAAAATCAACAGATGAGGTTTTCTTAAAAGAGCTCTTGCAATGGCAATTCTTTGTTTTTCACCGCCGCTCAGTTTCAGACCGCCTTCACCAATAACTGTTTCAATTCCTTTTTCTGCCCTTTCCAGCAATGCCGTGCAGCTCGATTTCTGTAAAGCAGCAGCCAGCTCCTGTTCAGTAGCAGCAGGATTTACGAAAAGAAGATTTTCTTTAATAGTTCCTGCAAATAATTGAGTATCCTGAGTTACAAAACCAATTTGATTTCTCAGTTCATCAAAATCAAATTCCTTCCCATTAATTCCATTGTAAAAAATATTCCCTTCCTGAGGTCTGTACAACCCAACCAGCAGTTTTACCAGTGTACTTTTTCCGGAACCACTAGGCCCTACAAAAGCAATAGTTTCTCCGTTTTTGAGATCAAAAGAGATATTATTTAAGGCTTTATACTGGGCAGACTGATGTTTGAAAGAAACGTGTTTGAACTCCAGTTCTTCAATAGCACCAATTTGTTTCGGATGAAGAGGTTTTTCTTCTACTTCTTTTTTCATTAAACGGTCAAAATTCTGAAGAGAAGCTTCCGCCTCACGGTAAGAAATAATGATATTCCCGATTTCCTGCATCGGCCCAAAAATAAAGAAACCATAAAACATTAAGGATAGATACTGCCCTGGAGTCACAATATTTTTAAAAATTAAATACAATAAAGTCAGGGTAATCAACTGCTGGAGAAAATTCACCATCGTTCCCTGGATAAAACTTAAAGAACGGATGCTTTTCACCTTTCTTAGCTCAAGACCAAGGATCTTATAAGTATTGTTATTTAAACGGATTACTTCCTGGTTTGTCAATCCTAAACTTTTCACAATTTCAATGTTTCTTAAACTTTCTGTAGTACTTCCGGCTAAAGCTGTGGTTTCTGAAACAATATTTTTCTGAATGACTTTTATTCTCTTACTCAATAAATTGGTAACAATAGCAATAAAGAATATTCCACAGATATAAACCGGCATAATAGACCAATGCAAACGGATCGCATACACCGAAACGAAAATAATGCTCACCAGAATTCCGAAGAAAATATTAATGAAATTAGTGATAAATTTTACGGTATCTTCTCTTACTTTTGTTAAAATAGATAAAGTTTCACCACTTCTCTGATCTTCAAATTCCTGGAAAGGCAGTGCCATGGAGTGCTTTAAACCGTCTGTAAATATTTTTGCTCCGAATTTTTGGGTAATAACACTTACCACATAATCCTGAAAAGCCTTGGCTATTCTACTCACCATAGCCGTTCCGATAAGCAGCCCAAGGAAATAAAAAGCACCATGATATAAGGAACTTCCATATAAATATTCATTCAGGTTTCTGGGCAATAGTTTTTCTTTATCAAAAAAATTGGGGTGAGTGACCAGCTGGTCCAGAATATTTCCTGTAATAGCCGGGGCGAATAAAGAGAAAACCTGATTGATAGTGGCCAAAAATAAAGAAATGATAATCAGCCATTGATAAGGTTTAAGATATTTGAAAAGTATTTTCATTCTGTTAAAATAATGAAGCAAAATTACAGATATTATTTTAACTAACAGTGTTAATTGTTGAACACAACAAAGCTCTTTTGTATTCAAGTGAAAATAATTAAATTGCAGTCTAAGTTTTTATTATGCTTACAAAAGAACAAATTGCCAAAAGAATTTCAAAAGAACTGAAAGATCGTTATTATGTAAACCTGGGAATTGGGATTCCTACTTTGGTTGCCAACTATGTTCCGGAAGGTATTTCCGTAGAATTCCAGAGTGAGAACGGAGTTTTGGGAATGGGGCCTTTCCCTTTCGCGGGAGAAGAAGATGCTGATATCATCAATGCCGGAAAACAGACTATTACTATTCTGGAAGGAGGTTCATTCTTTGATTCCGCATTCAGTTTCGGGATGATTCGTGGTCAGAAAGTAGATCTTACTATCTTGGGAGCCATGGAAGTTTCAGAAAACGGAGATATTGCCAACTGGAAAATCCCCGGAAAAATGGTGAAAGGAATGGGAGGTGCTATGGACCTTGTAGCTTCTGCTGAAAATATTATCGTTGCAATGATGCATGTAAACAAAGCAGGAGAAAGCAAAATCCTTAAAAAATGTACACTTCCTTTAACGGGTGTAAACTGTGTGAAGAAAGTAGTTACTGAATTAGCTGTTCTGGATGTAACTCCGGCAGGTTTTAAACTGGTGGAAAGAGCACCGGGCGTTTCAGTAGAAGATATTATCAAAGCTACAGAAGCAGATCTGATCATTGAAGGAGAAATTCCTGAAATGCAGTTCTAATTTTAATACAACAAAAACCTTGTCACTGACAAGGTTTTTTTATACCCAATAAATAGCTTAGTAAACCACAAAAATCACAAAATTTTTTCTACCTGAGTTAGTTCAAAATAAATTAGTTCACAGAAGAAGAAATTTAAAATTTTGACAAATATTTCTAATGATAGCTTTAAAAAGCGACATAGGAGATGGCAACGTCAAAAAAATAATTCCTGTGAACGTTAAGAAAATTCTCCTGTCCGAAGCGCGAGACAGACTTAGAACCGATTAAGAAATATAGAATTCGCGCAAGTTTAAAATTTTTAGAGAACAGGATTTATTTTTAGCGAAGAGATCCAGGTCTTGAATTTTTGTTTCTTTTATTTCAAGACAAAAGAAATTAAAGCCAACAAAAAAACTGCCTCATCAATGAAACAGCTTTTATATTTTAAAAATTAGTTGTTAATCTAACTTCTAATATCTAACTTCTTGTTTATTTCCCATCCTGCGCCCCAAACACCTTCTGCAAAATGCTTGTTGTTCTCATTGCAGGTGTATTTCTGATTCCGCTTTCTTTATCAGCTACCATTTTGAATACGCCGTTGATGGTTTCTGTAGTAACATATTCGTTAAGATCAGTGGTTACAGACTGTCCTGTAAAAGTATTGTATTTTGAAATCAGATTTTTCCAAAGTGTATCAGCACCTACTTTTCCCAATGATGCCTTTACTTTAGGCTGAAAAGCACTAAACAGCTGAGATTGGGTTTTTCCCTGAAGATAACTTGTTGCTGCGTTATTACTGCCCAATAAAATATTCTTGGCATCCGTAATTGTCATAGAAGTAATAGCGTTGGTGAAAATAGGAGCAGCTTCTGTTACGGCATCTTCAGCAGCTCTGTTTAATAGTTTCACTCCTTCATCAGCAAGACTTCCCATACCGATGGAACGTAAAGTGGTGTCGATCTTTCTTAATTTTTCAGGCATTAAAATTTTTACCGCTTCATTTTTGAAAAAACCATCCGTAATTGCCAGTTTTTTGACTCCGTCCGTTACCCCCATGCTTAACGCTTCTTTTAATCCTGAGGAAATCTGGGTCGAGGTAAGGCCCCCAAGATTGGCAGATGATTTAGTAGTCTGACTGGAAGTTGTTGTGGTGGTCGTGGTTTTAGTACCGTTGTTTTTTACGGGAACATTCAGATCTACACCTGTTTTGTCCTTAACGGTAGATTTTATGATATCGAAAATTTGTGCCTGTGTTGACATTGAGAATAATAATCCGGCTGCCAGAAAAAAGTTTTTTTTCATCGTATTTTTTTACAAATTTAAACGTTTTAATTTTTAAGTCGTCTAAATTTATCAAAAAGCAAACCATAATGAACAGGATATAATAGAACAATTTCTAAACACATGGTTTAACAAACTGTAAATGATCTATTTCACGAAAATCTGAACAATTGAAGATGCTAAATTTTGTTTTTAAAAAGACTTCAAGAGTTTTGAAAAATAATTATCTTAGCTCAAACCTTAATTCCATCCAATGATACGTACTTTTTTAGTATTTTTTGTATTAATTTCAAACGTGATTTTTGCCCAAAATAAATTAAATCTAATTCCTTACCCTCAAAAAGTTCAACTTTCACAGGGAGAATTTGTAATCCCTAAAACTTTCGTATTAAGTGGTGATCTCCCGAAAGAGGAGACAGAATATTTCAAAAAACAAATAGGCCCTCACTTAGAATTCCAATATGCTCAGAAGGGGGGTGGGATTCATTTAACGAATTCGATAATTCCTTCCGCTTCGAAAGCAGAAGCTGAGCAGAAGAAAGAATACTATTCAATAGAAATTTCTCCAAAGCAAATTCATATTAAGTCTTATACTAAACAAGGATATTTTCTGGCTCTTCAAACTTTGATTCAGATTATTGAGCAGTATAAAGATGGTAAGAAAATTCCAGCAATAAAAATTGAAGATCAGCCAAAATTTGCTTGGCGTGGAATGCACTTGGATGTTTGCCGTCATTTTTTCACAGTGGATGAAGTGAAACAATATATCGACTATTTGGCGATGTATAAGCTGAATACTTTCCACTGGCATTTAACAGATGATCAAGGATGGAGAATTGAAATTAAAAAATATCCAAAATTAACTCAGATAGGTTCAAAACGTAAAGAATCCATGATCGGGGCTTATGTTGACAATACATTTGACGGAAAGCCTTACGGACCTTATTTTTATACTCAGGAACAAATAAAAGAGGTGGTGAAATATGCTCAGGACAGACATATCACAGTAGTTCCGGAAATAGAAATGCCGGGGCATGCCTTGGCCGCATTATCTGCATATCCTGAATTGGCCTGTACAAAAGGACCTTTTGAAGCCGCTACAAAATGGGGCGTTTTTGATGATGTTTTCTGCCCGAAAGATGAAACGTTTACATTCCTGGAGAACGTTTTGGATGAAGTGATAAAGTTATTCCCATCTAAATACATTCATATCGGGGGTGATGAGTGCCCGAAAACACGATGGAAGGAATGTGCACACTGTCAGGAATTGATTAAGAAAAACAATTTAAAAGACGAACATGGCTTACAAAGCTATTTTATTCATAGAATTGAAAAATATGTCAACAGCAAAGGCAGAAAAATCATTGGTTGGGACGAAATTTTAGAAGGAGGACTAGCCCCGAATGCCGCTGTCATGAGCTGGACTGGTGTCAACGGAGGTATTGAAGCTGCAAAATCAAAGCACTTTGCCGTAATGACGCCGGGTGCATATTGTTATTTCGATCATTATCAGGGCGACCCGCAGTCTGAACCGAATGCTTTTGGAGGTTTTACCCCTTTAGACAAAGTATATTCTTACAATCCTATTCCTTCCGAACTGAATGCAGAGCAGGCTAAATATATCATGGGAGTTCAGGCCAACTTATGGACAGAATATATTGTAGACTTTAAACAGGTGCAATATATGATCTTTCCAAGATTAATGGCACTTTCTGAAGTAGGTTGGGGAACATCAGATCCTAAAAATTATAAAGAATTTGAAAACAGAGTAATCAGTCAGTTTAAAGTTCTGGATAACATGAAAGTGAACTATGCAAAGAGTATTTATAATATCACCGGAAAAGTAATTTCTTCAAACACCGGAATTGCTTATGAATTGTCAACTTCACAAAACCCAAATGGGATCAGGTACACTTTGGATGGAACAGACCCTTCCATCAGTTCTGAAACCTATCAGAATGCGGTTCGGATTCCTAATTCTTTAATGATAAAATCTGCCTATTTCGAAAACGGCCAGTTGAAAAGTGCCGTTTCTACACAGCAGTTTACCATTTCAAAGACCACAGGGAAAAATATAAGTCTTGAACAGCAGCCGAGTGAAAATTATTCCTTTGGAGGTGCTTTTACGTTGGTGGACGGTATTATCGGAAATGTAAAGCAGCTTGGTAAAACATGGCTTGGTTTTCAGGGAAAAGATGTTGTGGCAACCATAGATTTTGGACAGAAAACAGGTTTTTCAGAAGTTTATTTCAATACCCTTGAAAATAAGGGAAGCTGGATTCACCTCGCGAAGTCTGCAAAGATTTTTGTTTCTGATGATAACAGGAATTTTAAACTGATTAAAGAAATCGGAACGGCAGAAATCCAAAATGCGAAAGGAAAAATCATATTGAATGTAGGAACACAAAATGCAAAATACCTGAAAGTAAGTATTGAAAATGCAGGAATTATTCCGGCTGGAAACCCGGGAGCAGATTCAAAGGCATGGTTGTTTGTAGATGAAATTGGCGTAAATTAGCTTAATTAGAAAAAAATGCAGGACGATACCATACTTTCTTCAGAATTTTCATCATCACCGGATCTGGTAGAAAAGTTGTATCAGTATGGTACAACCAAAAACTACCATGAAGGAGATATTATTTTAGATGAAAATGCTTCTATCCGTTCCATTCCCATCGTTATGAAAGGAATGCTGAAAGTCATCAGGACTGAAGAAGACGGACGTGAAATTTTACTGTACTACATCAAAGCGGGAGAAAGCTGTATCATGTCTTTTCTCGGAGGGATGCATAATGAAAAAAGCATTGTAAAAGCCGAGATTGAGGAAGATGCTGAAATCCTTTTTCTTCCTGTAGACAAAGTGTCTTTATTTATCAAGGAACACCCGGAATGGTTAGACTATATCTTCAGATTGTATCATAAAAGATTTGAAGAACTTTTGGATATCATCAATGCCATTGCTTTCAAAAAAGTAGATGAAAGGCTATTGAATCTGCTGCATAAAAAATCTGAACTTACCCATTCTGAAACCATCAACACAACTCATGAACAGCTTGCGAATGAGCTGGGAACCGCAAGAGTAGTAGTCTCCAGACTCCTTAAACAACTGGAAGAAGACGGAAAACTAAAGCTTGGTAGAAACAAAATCACCCTGCTGAAAACCCTTAGTTCATAACGACTTTCTCAATTTTATAAAAAGTAGATATGTTCCCCTCCTTTGGGGTGGAGAAAATTCAAAGAATTTTTGATGGGGTGGTCAGCGATTATCAAAAACCAAAGATAAAGCAATCTCAAAATTGAAAGATTATTCCATCTCCGAAAACAACCTCTTCGTGTCCTTTGTGAACATATTAGTGTTCATTCGTGTTAAATCTTGCTTTATGTAACAAAAGTAGCAGTAAACTTTCTTTCACTTTCCCATTTTTGCATCAGAATTATTTGAATAGTGAAATGGAAATTATAGGGTATGCATCAGCAGTTTTAATCGGGGTTTCTCTCGGTCTGATCGGAGGTGGAGGAAGTATTCTCACCGTTCCCGTTCTGGTTTATCTTTTTGGTATTGATGCCTTTCTGGCAACGGAATATTCCCTTTTTATAGTGGGAACAAGCAGTTTGGTGGGATCAATGTCATATTTTAAAAAAGGTTTGGTTAATTTTAAAATGGTACTGATATTCGGAATTCCTTCTGTGGTTTCCATTTTTCTGACCAGAATGTATCTTCTTCCCTTGATTCCTGAGGAAGTATTCAGAATACAGAACTTTACCATTACCAGAGACATTTTTTTTATTATTGATTTTTGCAGGCCTGATGATTCTGGCTTCTTATAAAATGATAAAGAGCAATGTTTCAGAAAAACTGTCAGAAAGAGCTACAGATAAGAATAATACTTTGCTGGCGGCAGGACAGGGTTCTGTTGTAGGTGTTTTAACCGGATTGGTGGGAGCCGGAGGTGGTTTTATGATTATTCCGGCATTGGTTAACCTTTTGAAAATTCCTATGAAGATTGCGATAGGAACTTCTTTAGTTATTATCTCCTTCAATTCTTTGATAGGCTTCTTCTCTTCTGTAGATCACGTAAAAATAGAATGGAAACTACTGGTTTCTATTACAGCTATTGCCATTGCAGGAATTATAATAGGCTCTCAGTTATCAAAAAAGATAGATGGTAAAAAACTGAAACCTGCATTTGGATGGTTTATTCTGGTGATGGGTATTTATATTATCACCAAAGAAATCTTCCTTTAATGTTCTTATGTAACAAAAGTAGCTGTAGAGGAAAAAAGAAAGGAGGAGATTTGTATCCGATAACAAAATCAATATAAGTAATATGAAAATAGAACAGATTTATACAGGATGCCTGGCACAGGGAGCTTACTATATCACTTCAGCCGGAGAAGCAGCTATCATTGATCCTTTAAGGGAAATACAGCCTTATATCAACAGATTACAAGAAGATGAAGTACAGTTGAAATATATTTTTGAGACCCATTTTCATGCTGATTTTGTAAGTGGACATCTTGATTTAAGCCATAAAACGGGTGCTCCAATTGTGTATGGGCCAACTGCAAATCCTGAGTTTGAAGCCATTATTGCAGAAGATCATCAGATATTTGAAATAGGAAATGTTAAAATCAAAGTTCTTCATACACCTGGACACACCCTTGAAAGTTCATGCTATTTGTTGATTGATGAAAATAGTATTGAAAAAGCACTTTTCAGCGGTGATACTTTATTCCTTGGAGATGTAGGCCGTCCGGATCTGGCACAGAAAGGAGTGAATATGACTCAGGAAGAACTGGCAGGACTTTTATACGACAGTTTGTACCATAAAATTTTGCCTTTACATGACGATATTATTGTATTTCCTGCTCACGGAGCCGGTTCTGCCTGTGGTAAAAATATGCATAAAGAAACGGTAGATACATTGGGAAATCAGAAAAAGACCAACTATGCTTTGAATCAAAAAGACAGACAGAGTTTTATAAAAGAAGTAACAGATGGACTTTTACCTCCTCCTGCTTATTTTGGAATGAATGTTATGATGAATAAAAAAGGATACAGCAGTTTTGATGAGGTCCTTTCACAGGGACTGCATGCACGGTCTCCGGAACAGTTCGAGGAAATTGCTGAAGCTTCAGGAGCTTTAATTTTAGATGTAAGAAACAACAGTGAGTTTGCAAAAGGTTTTATCCCACAATCGGTAAATATAGGACTGGACGGTGATTTTGCCCCTTGGGTAGGTGCTTTAATTGCTGATGTGAACCAACCTATTCTTCTGGTAACGGAAAAAGGAACCGAAGAAGAAGCTGTAACGAGATTAAGCAGAGTAGGGTTCGATCATATTTTAGGATTTTTGGATGGAGGTTTTAAAGCCTGGAAAAAGAGCGGAAAAGAAACAGACTTTGTCAACCGTATCTCTGCAGAACAGTTTGAAATGGAAATAAAAGAAAAAGAAGCAAGAATCATTGATATAAGAAGAGAAAGTGAATATCATGCAGAGCATATTCATGAAGCCTACAGTATGCCTTTAGCATATATTAATGAATGGATTAATGGATTGCGAACAGAAGAACATTTTTATATGCATTGTGGAAGCGGATATAGAAGTACAATGGCCGCAAGCATCCTTCAGGCAAGAGGATATAGGAATTTTACAGAAATTGAAGGAGGTTTTAAAGCTATTGCATCCACAACAAATATTCCTAAAAGTGATTTTGTGTGTCAGACTAAAATTTTAAATAAATTAGATAAAAAATAAAAAATGCTGGAAATTATAAAAGAACCCTGGCCGTGGTATATTGCCGGCCCGCTGATCGGACTTACTGTCCCTGCCTTATTATTGATGGGAAATAAATCCTTTGGAATCAGTTCCTCACTTAGGCATATCTGCGCGGCATGTATACCTGCCAATGTGAACTTTTTCAAATACGACTGGAAAAAAGAAGCCTGGAATTTATTTTTTGTACTCGGAATTTTCTTCGGAGGAATGATTGCTGCCAATTTTTTGCTTAATCCTGCAGAAATAACTGTTAATCTTAATTTAAAAACCGAACTGGAAGGCTACGGAATTACAGATTACAGCAATCTGGTTCCAATACAGCTGATGAACTTTGAAAACCTGTTGACCTGGAAAGGATTTATCATAATGGTTATTGGCGGTTTTTTAGTAGGTTTTGGAACAAGATACGCAGGAGGATGTACCAGCGGACATGCGATTATGGGGCTTTCCAATTTGCAGTGGCCTTCTTTGGTGGCAACAATCTGTTTTATGATAGGTGGTTTTTTAATGGCCAATCTTATTCTGCCTGTGATCCTTTCCCTGTAAGTTTAATTTTTAAAGAGAATTTGAAATAATGATAAAAGAAAAAGAACAGAATATACATCGGCAAGGTACTGTTTGTGTGAATGAAAATACAATTACTCGTCCATGGTATCACAACCTGAAGTATCTTGCTGC
Organism: Chryseobacterium sp. MA9; assembly: GCF_024399315.1. Classification (NCBI taxonomy): domain Bacteria; kingdom Pseudomonadati; phylum Bacteroidota; class Flavobacteriia; order Flavobacteriales; family Weeksellaceae; genus Chryseobacterium; species Chryseobacterium sp. MA9. The sequence goes on from NZ_CP075170.1 coordinate 4,886,210, forward strand.
AGGAGTTATATTCGGGATTATATTCGTGAAAGCGGAAGTGATCAGCTGGTTCAGAATACAGGAAATGTTTCGTCTCCAGTCTTTCCATATGTACGGAATCATCGGAAGTGCTGTATTGGTAGGAATGATTTCAGTATGGCTGATCAAAAAATTCAAAATAAAAACAATATATGGAGAATCCATCACACTTACCCCTAAGAAGTTCAATAAAGGTCAGATTTACGGAGGATTGATATTTGGTTTTGGCTGGGCCATTACCGGAGCCTGTCCCGGACCTCTTTTTGCTCAGATCGGAACAGGAGCTTTGGCAGTATCCGTTACGCTGTTGAGTGCTGTTGCTGGAACATGGGTATATGGATATTTCAGAGACAAATTACCCCATTAATACCTTAAAAAAAGACTGTAGAAAATAATCTGCAGTCTTTTTAAGTATAAAATTATGAATAAATGAAGTTCTCTGCGCCTAAAGCCATATAAAGATTAATGCGCTCTATTCGGTACTGAAGTTCAAGGCTGATGAGGTTCATTTCATTTTTCAGGAGATCCCTCTGTTTACGGATCAGTACAAAACTGTTGTTTGTGCCTACCTTTATTTGTTTTTCGGTGAGAGTAATATTGTTTTTCAGTTCACTGACGGCCTTAGTAGTAAAAGTAAGCTGTTTTTCAATGGAATGGAGATTAGCCAAAGAAGATTCCACTTCGTTCAAAGCATTCAGAACAGTTTTTGAATATTCTTCAACGACCTGTTTCTGCTGGGAATTTTTTATCTCCACATTCTTTTTTAGTTTTCCGCTGTTGAATAACGGTGAAACTAATCCACCACCCACTTTTAATAAAGGATTGGAAAATAAAGAATTAATGGATTCTACATTACTTCCGGCAGAGCCAAGAGACGCACTGATGCTCAATGAAGGAAGTCTTGCCGCTTTTGCCTGCTGTACTTCATAAAAAGCCCTTTCAATCTGAAAATGACTGGCCTGTATGTCTGATCTGTTTTCCAGAAGTTCAAGAGGAAAAGATGCAGGAATGCTGTTCACTGCAGGACTAAAAAAGTTTTGGGTGGCCAGTTTTCCTTCCGGATATTTTCCGGTGAGCAGTTCCAGAGATCTTCTGGATTGTGTATTCGCGTTTTTTACTTTTTCCAGATAACCTTGCAGAGAAATAATCTCTGCTGTTATATTGGAAATATCTAAGGCATTTGCCGTTCCTACCTTCTTTTGAATGATATACAGCTTTTCCAGATCTTTAGACTTCTGAACGTAACTTTCAATCTTATCTTCCTGAATATTTCCCGCAATATTCAGAAAATAAGCTTTCGCAATCATCCCAGCGATAGATTGATGCAGCAAGATATTCTGATGTTTTGCAGAAAAATAATTGCTGGTGCTTGCCATCTGTGAAGATTTATTTTTCCCCCAAAGATCAATCTCCCAATTGGCTTTTAATGCAAGACGTCTGATCTGAGTATCACTTACTAAATTATTGGAAGTATTGGCTACTGCGCTTACACTGGGATAAAGATCACTTCCTGCAATTTCCATCGCCAGTTCAATCTGATTCAGTTTTTCCTTAGCAATAATCAGATCAGGATTGTACATCATTCCTTCGTTAATCAGAGTTTCCAGTTGAGGAGTTTTAAGATCATCGATCCAGTCATAGGAAATTGATTTTGCGTTCGCTTTTCTGTCGAAGATCCATTCATCCGGGATTTCTATATGAGAAGCAATTTCACTCTTTTCTTTAAGCTGGTTTATATTTTCCTTAGTCGGCTCTTTATAACCAAGGCATGAACTTAAACTTACGGAAAGTACACCTAATAAAATTAATTTCTTGTACATGTTAATGAAGTTTAGGAATCAGATAGTTGATTTTACTGTTGACACGCACCATTACTTTTCGGATGAGATGAAGCGGTTTGATATGGTCAGAATAAATGACAGCTGTTCCTCTTGCCCCAACTGTAAGCTGTTTCTGGCTGTCTTCCAATACAAACTTGGCAATAAGTTTTCCATCAGTTTCAGGTAATTGTCTGGCCGTGTCAGGAAGTCCGGCTGTAGAACCGTTACCTCCCAGCATTCCTCCTGCATTATTCATGATTCCCTGGCTGGTAGCATCTATTACATATTCAAGTCTGGCTTTCACTACCTTTCCCGGTTCAGTTTTAAGAGCCAGTTCCACTTCATCACCGTTTTTTACCGTTTCCAGCTCGTTTTGGGCAAAAAATCCAATCACTGACTGTTGCTTCTGAATCAGAACGAATGCAGATTTGAAAGGTGCCATGATCGCTCCTTCATTCAGCTGAACATTGGGAATTACTCCATCGGTAGGGGCCAGAACAACTGTTTGTGAAAGGTTCCATTTCGCCTGATCCAGTTTTGCCTGAATTTCAGACACTGATGAATTTTCTCCACCATAAGATGCATTGGACTTCGTTTCCAAAGATTGCTGCTGTGACTGTGCAGCACTGATTCTGGACTGCAGATCCTGTACATTGGTGACTGCCTGCTCAAGATCAAATTTATTGGCCGCTCCTGCTTCCACCAATTCCTTATACTGAGCTGCTCTTTTATTAGCCAGTTTCAACTGTGACTGTAAACCTGCAATATTTTTTCTGGAAGCTGAGATATCTGTATCATAAGAACTTACAGTTGCTTTCATATTGCTTAGCTTAGCCTCCAGAGACTTTATTTCCTGTATGTAAGGCTCTTTGTCTAATACAAATAAGGTATCTCCTTTCTTTACTTCCTGATTGGTAGTGACATATACTTTTTTCACTTTCCCCAAAACCTGAGTGGTAATATCCACACTTCTGTTTCCTACCTTTACATCAGAAGTAATGGGGCAGTAGTAATTTAAACTCAATATCAAAGCAATAGATCCGAAGATAGGCAATGAATATACCACCACCTGTGTGGTAAAGGTCCAGGGGATTAGTTTAAATTTTTTAATAAGAAGCCAGCATATTCCGGCATATATTGCGACTAGTAATTCCAGCATGTTTGTTAATTTTCGAGGGTTTTAAGTTCTTCTTCCGTGATTTGCGTGTCTTCTTCAGGAATATTCTGGCTGCCATAATCATAGTTGGCCCAGATTAAAGCAACCGGCCATAAAAGGCCTCCAAAAACAAGGGAAAGGAGGCACATACTTTTTATGGCGTTCAGTTGAGGGTGTTTCTTTTTTTCTGCTACTTTTTCCGGATAAATATGAACTTTCCAGAAAAGATAGATTCCTGCAATAGGTAAAACCAGTAGGATTAACCATGATGCAGCGTTAGCTATATTGTCTTCCAAATTGCCTGTTGATGCCTGAACAAAATTGCATGAAAATAACAGGCAAAGAAGTAAGGATGTTCTTTGCATAAAATAATTGTATAAGGTAATAATGAAATGTAAACAAGGTTGTAACCGGCCGTCAGTATAGATCCGTCTGGTTACTATGAATCTTAAGATAGATTAAAGATGATTCAATAATAAGATGCTTTTTTAGATGATATTTTTCCCATTTTGCTTTTAATTGTTGGTGTAACAGTATTTTCAGTAAGCAAAAATAGAATGAATAAAGTGAGAAAAAGTATTCCTAAGTTATTTTTTTCTTTCGTTCCTTTTTTTATGGATACGGGCTGTCATCCTTGAAAGTGAGTTCGGAGTAATACCCAGAAAATTAGCAATATACTTTCTGTTGGCATTCTGTGAAGTAAAAGGACGGGTTTCCAAAAATTCCTCATACCGGGAATGTGGAGAAGTAGAACAAAATTGTTCTGTACGTACTTTTAATATACTGATGATCTGTTTTAAAGATTTGAGATATACATTATAAATACCTCTGTTCTGAAATGCAGCTTCTTCAAATTCATTCTTATTGAACAGGAAAATCTGACTTTCTAATACAGCTTCTATAGTATATTTTCCCTCATTTTCATTAGCATAAGACTCAGGGCTTTCCATAATAGCAGCTTCCTTTTCAGAGGGGAGAAAAAGATTGCTTTCAACCCCATCTTCATCATCAAAGAAAAACCTTAATAATCCATGCGAAAGAATAAATAATTGATTGAAAGACTTACCGGGTTCTGCCAGCTTTTCTTTTCTTTGAAGCAGTTTTGGGGTACTGATATTGACCAAAATAGTAATTTCCTCATCAGAGAGTTCCTGAAAGAAAGAGATGTTTCTGAAAGTTTTAAATGAGTCTATCACAGCAGTAAAGATAATAAAAATAATACATGGATATTCGTTGAGCCGCCATGAGGATTTCATAGAAGTTTTTTTTAGATTTGTGGGTATTATACAATTTGAGATACCATGAACAATAACCGAAGAAGTTTTATTAAAAAACTGGGAATTGCAACAGCCGCATTTGCCGTAAACCCATTGGATCTAATGGCTGCCGAATTACCGGAATCTACTGTCAAAGCTGTCAATAAACCGATTGTCCTCTCTACCTGGAATTTCGGATTAAAAGCTAACGAAGAAGCATGGACAATCCTTGGAAAAGGAGGAAAAGCTTTGGATGCGGTTGAAAAAGGAGTTCGTCTTGTAGAATTGGATCCTAAAGAAAGAAGTGTTGGGTATGGAGGCCGTCCGGACAGAGATGGAAGAGTAACACTGGATGCCTGTATCATGGATGAAAATTATAATATTGGTTCAGTAGCATGTCTGGAGCATGTGAAAAACCCAATATCTGTTGCCAGAGCTGTAATGGAAAAAACACCCCATCTTATGCTGGTAGGTGATGGAGCATTACAGTTTGCCCTTTCGCAAGGGTTTAAAAAAGAAAATCTTCTCACTCCCGAATCCGAAAAAGAATGGAAAGAATGGTTAAAAACCAGCCAGTATAAACCAATCGCCAATATTGAAAATCACGATACCATCGGAATGATTGCGCTGGATGCACAGGGAAATCTTTCCGGAGCCTGTACTACCAGCGGAATGGCTTTTAAAATGCATGGAAGAGTAGGAGATTCCCCGATTATCGGAGCAGGTCTGTTTGTAGATAATGAAGTAGGAGCGGCTACGGCAACCGGTCATGGGGAAGAAGTGATAAGGACCGTAGGAACCCATCTTGTGGTTGAACTCATGAGGCAAGGCAGAAACCCACAGGAAGCCTGCAAAGAAGCCGTAGACAGAATTGTAAAAATCGCTCAGCGAAGAAACAAAAATCTTAAAGATATTCAGGTTGGCTTTATTGCGATCAATAAACAGGGAGAATATGGATCTTACTGTATTCAGGACGGATTCAACTTTGCGGTGTATGATCAGAAAGGAAACCGCCTTGAAAAACCGGAATTTGCTTTAAAGTAATTGTACGATCGGGCAGCATGGCAATGAGGTATACATAGATTTTATCTTTGATAAAATCTATGCACCTTAGCGCTATTCCAACAAAAAATAAAAATTCAATGGAAATGGGCTTATCCTGGCCGGTGGCGAAGGAAATCCATTGAAAAACATCAATGATATCTATTGGCTTTAGCCAAAACCTAAAAATAAATATGAAAAGAACGATTATCGCTTCCTTATTTCTGATTATCGCATGCAAGGAAGAAAAGAAGGAGATTAAAACAGATACCAAACCACAGCAGACAGAAGAGAAAGTAGTTTTAAATAATGAATCCAATGAAGCAGAAGATGCTAAAAAATGGTTGGAAAAGAACATTGTCGATTATTTTAAAGCTGATATCGGAAGTGAAGAAAAGAATATGCAGAAGATCACCACCAAAGATTATTTCAATTATAAAACGGATGCTACAAATGTAGATATGGATGTGGATGGAAGTCTTACTGAAAAAGAATTTCAGGACAAATGGAAATCGAAATTTGATACCAGTAAAGCAGGACTTGGAGTCGGTTTCCTGATCGCGGCACAGGACTGGAATAAAATTGAAGTCGGAAGCTGTGAATTAAAATCCACTTCAAAAGATGAATATATCTTTAATGTAGTGTTGAGAGATGATGGTTTTAAAGCCCAGTATCCCTCTGTGATAAAAGTAGTAAAAGAAAATGGTTCCTTTTTGATTGCAGATGTATTGCAGGATGAGCCGAAATAAAATTAAACAGATAAAGTACAATGTCAAAAATAGAAATAGCGTGTTTTAATCCTGAATCGGCGGTAATCGCTTTTGAAAACGGAGCAGACAGAATAGAATTATGTGACGGGCTCAGTGAAGGCGGAACGACCCCGGATTTTGAAACCATGAAAAGGCTTCGCGAAAAAATTAATATTCCAATTTTTGTAATGATCCGCCCTAGAGGAGGAGATTTTACCTATTTGGATTCAGAATTTGAACAGATGAAAAATGATTTGGTTCATTTAAAATCATTACATGCAGATGGTTTTGTATTCGGTATTCTGGATGATAATGATGAGGTTAATATAGAACAGAATAAAGCTTTAGTTGAATTAGCTGCACCGCTTCCATGTACGTTCCATCGTGCTTTTGACCGTGCTGCAAGTCTTGAAGAATCTTTAGAAAAAGTCATTGAATGTGGTTTCACAACCATCCTTACTTCCGGCCAGAAACCTAATGTATCAGAAGGAAAAGAAAACCTTAAGAAACTGGTTGAGCTCTCCAATGGAAGAATAGAAATCCTTGTTGGAGGCGGACTTCGCTCATCCAATATTGAAGGAATAAGAGCGGTTACCAAAGCAGGTTATTTCCATTCTTCAGCTATTACTGATGGTGGTGCTTTTGCGAACCCGGTTGAGGTGATTGCATTGAAGAGCAAATAATATATTGCTAAAGTTGAAGCTTTGCGTTTACAAAGGACACAATTAAAGGAACATACAAATAAACGACCGAAAATGAATTATCCTACAAAATAATAGGAGCAGCTATAGAAGTACATAAGAACTTAGGAGTTGGTCTTTTAGAAAATGTATATAAAGCAGCTTTAGCTTATGAATTAAAGATGCAGGGGCTTAATGTTAGGCAACAGTTATCCTTACCTTTAAAGTATAAAGAAGTATACATAGAAAATGCATACAGAATTGATTTGATTGTAGTAGTAAAATCTGTATTAGAGCTACATCCTATTTTTCATTCACAGGTATTGACGTATCTGAAACAGACTAATATAAAATTGGGATTACTTATTAATTTTAATAATGAACTTATTAAATATGGAATCCATAGAATTGTAAACAAATTTATTGATGAATAGAACGATCTTTTTTGCTTTCTTTTTCACACAGAATATCCTTTCTGCACAGTTTTCACAAAGAAACTTATCTTACGAAAATTGGCAGTTCAAAAATTCAAAAGATCAAAACTGGCTTCCTGCGAAAGTACCGGGAACAGTTCATCTGGATTTAATGGATAACAAGATTATTCCGGACCCTTTTAAAGATGAAAATGAAAAAAAAGTACAATGGATAGAAAATGAAGATTGGGATTATCAGACAGCATTTACAGTTTCTTCCCAGGAATTAAAGAACGATAATATTGATTTGGTTTTTAATGGTTTGGATACGTTTTCTGAAGTTTATCTTAATGGTAAGCTCTTAAAGAAAACAGATAATATGTTCAGGAAGTGGAATATTCCTGTGAAACAATTTTTGAAATCAGGTAATAATATATTGCAGATTAAGTTTACATCTGCGGTAAATACAGGAAAGGAATTGGCTAAAAAAGTTCCGTTTACTATGCCGGAATCACCAAGAAGTTTTGTGAGAAAAGCACAGTATCAGTTTGGCTGGGACTGGGGACCGAGACTTGTCACAGCAGGAATATGGAAAGACGTTCAGTTAGAATTCTGGAATAATGCTAAAATTATAACCGTCAAAGATATTCAGAACAGATCTGCTAAAGCTGTTAATAATTTACATTTTGACGTAGAAATTTATGCTCAAAATGCCGGAGATTACACTTTGGATCTTAATAAAACCCACCAAAAAATATCTTTAAAAAAAGGAATCAATACAATTACGGTACCTTATGATACAAATGGGATGAAACTTTGGCAGCCTAACGGACGTGGTGAAGCCAATCTTTATGATTTTGAAATAAATCTTTCAAAAGATCAGAAAAATATTGATGTTAAAAATATCAGGATAGGGTTAAAAACTGTCGAATTGGTTCAGGAAAAAGACGAAAAAGGAAAATCATTCTACTTTAAAGTCAATGGGCAGCCATTGTATATCAAAGGAACAAACTGGATTCCTGGAGATAGTTTTTCACCAAGAATGACCAAAGAAAAATACAGGAAGCTGATCAAAGATACCAAAGACGCTAATATGAATATGATCCGTATCTGGGGCGGTGGTATTTACGAAAATGACGAATTTTACAAGGCCTGCGATGAAAACGGAATCTTAGTCTGGCAGGATTTTATGTTTGCAGGAAGCTTTTATCCGGCAGATGAAGCTTTTTTAAACAATGTAAAAGAAGAAGTAAAAGATCAGGTCAACAGATTACAGAATCACCCGTCCATTGCTTTGTGGTGCGGAAATAATGAAATTGATGAAGCTATTGTCAACTGGGGATATCAGAAACAGTTCAAATATTCAGAAAATGATTCGTTGCAGGTTTGGAAAGACTATAAAAAATTGTTTCATGATGTGATTCCAAATGCATTGGCGAAAAATCTGAAATCTGATAAAAATATATATTGGCCGAGTTCTCCGTCCATCGGCTGGGGACATAAAGAAAGCCTTACAGAAGGAGATTCTCATTATTGGGGAGTTTGGTGGGGTGAGCAGCCATTTGAAATTTACAATGAAAAAGTAGGACGTTTCATGTCTGAATATGGTTTTCAGGGCACACCCAGCCTTCAAACCACAAAATCAATGTTTTCAGGAACTCCGGACTTAAATCTGCAAAACTCAACAATCAAAGCGCATGAAAAGCATGCCCGTGGCTGGGATATCATTAATGAATACCTGAAAAGTGATTATAAAGTCCCCGCAGATTTTGTACAGTACAATTATGTTTCACAGCTATTGCAGGCAAGAGGAATGCAGATTGCAATTGAAGCCCACCGTCGTGCAAAACCTTATAATATGGGAACGCTGTATTGGCAGCTTAATGACTGCTGGCCTGTAGTTTCATGGTCGTCCATAGATTATCTTGGAAACTGGAAAGCCTTCCATTATCAGGCAAAAAGAAGTTTTGAACCTGTATTGATATCAATTGTAGAGACCGAAAAAAATTATGACGTTTATCTGATAAGCGATCTGTTGAAAGAACTGAAAACAGATACAAAGTTTGAATTAATTGATTTTAAAGGAAAAATACTTTGGAAAGCCAATCAATCCGATGTTATAAATGCTGATGTAAGTAAGAAAATTAAAAGCATCAGCAAGTCAGAATTGGCTCAGTTTAATCTGTCTGAAACTGTTTTGAAGGTCAGTGCTGAAAAAGATGCAAAATTTGAAAAACTTTTCTTTTTTAATAAGCCTAAAGAATTAAAACTTTCAGAACCGGAGATAAAAATCAGGAAAATTTCACCTACAGAAATTGAAATATCAACAGACATTTTAGCCAAAGATGTTTACCTGATTGGAGATACCCATTTCAGTGATAATTTCTTTGATCTGTTACCGGGAACTTCAAAAAGAATTACCCTTTCAAAACCTTTGGAAAAAGTTGAGGTAATAAGTCTTTGGGATGTAATGAAGAATTAAAATATATTTTGAAAAAACGCCTCAGGTAGTCAAACCATGTCAAGGTTCAAAACCTTGGAATGGTTGATAAGTCTTATCTCATGTTAGAAATCCTGCCAAAAAAATATAAATTTTAGCCTTCCAACTCAAAAATCAGCCTTAAATTTGCATCATATTTCTTTATAATTATGGTAAATTTTGTTCTGATTGCAGTGTGCATTATTGCAGGAATGATATTCAAAGCAACAAAATCTATCCACCCTGATGCTCACAAGGGTATCAATACCTGGATCCTTTATCTTGCTCTTCCGGCAGTTTCATTTAAATACCTGCCTAAAGTAAAATGGACAACAGAGATGCTGTTCCCAATTGCAGCCACATTTTTAATTTCTGTATTCTGTTTCTTCTTTATGATGTTTTACAGCAAAAGCAAAGGTTATTCAAGGCGTTCCAGAAGTACTTTAGAACTGGCAAGCGGTTACAGCAATACCTCATTCATAGGATTTCCCTTAATCAGTGCCTTTTATGGAGAGGGCCTCTTGAGTATTGCCATTATTTGTGATCAGACAATGTTTTTTGCTCTTTCTACGCTCGGGATTATTGCTGCCGTGAAAGGAGGAAGCAGATCAGGAAAAGTAAGCGCAATATTTATTTTAAAAAGACTTGTCACGTTTCCACCATTAATAGGCTGTATCTCCGCTTTGGTATTGTCGCAGTTCATTGATTTTACGATTGCAGAACCTTTCTTTGATAAGCTGGCAGCAACAGTAAGTCCGTTAGCTTTATTTTCAGTTGGATTACAGCTGAAATTCAACGGATGGAAAAAACTGATTCCCCAGATGTCAATGTCGATGCTTTATAAGCTTATTCTGGCACCGGCAATTGTTCTGGGAATGGCTCTGTTGTTCGGAATAAAAGGAGATGTGGCTAAAATTACCGTATTTGAAGCGGCAATGCCTACATTGGTTACCTCCAGTATCATCGCAGAACAGTTCAGACTGAATACAAAACTGACCAACCTGATCATCGGAGTCAGTATTATTGTTGGATTTTTTACTTCCGCATTTTGGTATGAGATGACCGAATACTTTTTTTAACTGCAAAAGTCACAAAAGCTTAAGGTTAAGTTTTGACTATGTAAAGTACACTTAAGCTTATTATTTAAAATATTATAAATGTTTGGCCTTTTGTGGTTAGTCCAGAAAGTTTAAATCGATGTTTTGAATGAGACGAAAGAATTTCCACAAAGTTGCAGTTCTCTGAAGAAAAATATAATTTTACACTTTAAATATTTCCCTTGCAATACGCTCAAATTGTTTTACCACTGAATCTCAAAGGATCTTTCACCTATAAAGTTCCCGAAGAAATGATGTCCGAAATTCAGCCCGGAATGCGTGTTCTGGTGCCATTTGGAGGAAAGAAAATCTATACAGGAATAGTATTTGAGCTTCATGACAATGCACCGGAGAACTTTGCAGCTAAGGAAGTCATCAGCATGCTGGATGATAAACCGATTCTTCCTGAAGAACAAATCAGCTTCTGGAACTGGCTTTCCGGGTATTATCTGTGTAGCCTTGGTGAAATTTACAGATTTTCATTTCCTTCTTCTTTGAAACTGGAAAGTGAGACTTATCTAAAATTAAAACCAGGTGTGGTAGTTGATTTTGAAAATCTGGATGTCAATGAAATGTATCTTATTCAGGCACTGGAAGTACGCCAGCTGATCAACCTGACGGATATTGAGGCTTTTATTCCTAAAAAAGATATCATCAAGACCATCAATTCACTTATTGATCTTCAGTATATTGAGATTGATGAAAAAATTGCTGAAAAATATAAAGCTAAAGAAGTAGCATATGTAAGAATTAATGATGAGGTTTTGGCCAATCAGAACCTTACGGATGTTCTTTTAAAACTAAACAGAGCTCAAAAGCAGAAAGATCTGTTCCTTCTTATTTTAGAAAAACAAACCGAAAATCCTGATGCTCCTATCAAAAAGTCTGACCTGTTTGAGGATGGTTATTTCGGAAGCTCCCACTTCAAGCCGTTGGCAGACAAAGGTCTTGTAGAGGAATATTATATGCAAAAAGACAGAATTGAAAGCTATGAAGGAGAGCTTTCAGAGCTGGAAGAACTTTCAGAACAGCAGAAAATAGCAAAATCTGAGATTGATGAAGCTTTTGAAGAAGGAAAAAATGTTCTGCTTCATGGGGTAACTTCATCAGGGAAAACACATATTTATTTAGAAAAAATTGAAGAATGTATCAAAGAAGGAAAGAATGTTTTGTTTTTACTTCCTGAAATTTCCCTGACCAAACAAATTACGCAGAGATTAGAAAAAAAATACGGACGGCAACTAGGATTTTATCACCAGAAACTGACCGATTTTGAAAGGGTAGAAGTTTGGAGAAGAATCAAGCAGAACGATATCCGTATTCTGATAGGAACCCGTAATGCTTTGTTTTTACCTTACCAGAATCTGGGGCTTATTGTTGTAGATGAGGAGCACGATTCGGCGTACAGGCCAAGAGAAGTTTCTCCTTATTTTAATGCTAAAGATGCATCATTGGTTTTAGGTGGATTTTATAATGCGGGTGTGATTTTAGGATCAGCAACTCCTTCTGTTGAAAGTTACTACAGAGCCCGAAAAGATAAAATGAGATATGTTTTCCTGAATGAAAGATTCGGGAATGTGAATCTGCCGGAATATGAACTGATCAATTTCAAAGAAGCCCTGGACTCTAAAAAGGTTTCCGGAAATTTCTCCCTGAAACTTGTTGAAGAGATTAAGAAAACAGTAGATGAAAAAAAACAGGCGATTGTCCTGCACAACCGTCGTGGCTATTCTAATGTAATAGAATGTGAGAGCTGTGGTTATGTCAATTACTGCTCCAATTGTGATGTGGTGATGACCTATCATAAAGCAGCCAATGAAATGAAGTGCCACTATTGCGGGCAAAGAGCTTCAAAACCGAAAACCTGTCCAAAATGCAATTCCGAAAAGCTTAACGAAAGAGGAGTAGGGGTAGAACAGATTCACGAGGAAGTTTCCAACCTCTTCCCTGAAAATGAGGTGGATAGAATGGATGTGGATTCTATGCGTAAGAAATTTGCCTATGAAAAGCTGTATGAAAAGATTGAAGACGGAGAAACAGACATTATCGTAGGAACTCAGATGATTTCCAAAGGACTGGATTTTGATCATATTGAACTTGTTACAATTCCAAAAGCAGATTCCTTATTATATGTACAGGATTTCAGAGCAGAAGAAAGGGCCTATCAGCTGATTACACAGGTTTCAGGAAGAGCCGGAAGGGTTTCAGGAAAGGGGAAAATCCTCATTCAGACATTTAATCCTGATCATTCTGTATTTCAGTTGATCAAGATGAACAATCCTGCAAAGATCTATAAATATATTCTTACTGAACGCCAGAAATTCCATTATCCGCCTTTTACCAAGCTGATTATGATTGAAATGAAACACAGAAGGGAAGACAAAGTAGACCGTGCTTCTCAGTTTATGGGTTCCATTTTAAGAAAATATCTTCCGGAAGATTGTGTTTTAGGTCCTGAAAGAGCTCAGATTTCAAGGCTGAATAATCTATATCAGTTCCAGATTATGCTTAAGCTTCCCCGTGGGAAAAACTATGAGAAATTCAAAAATCTGGTTTTGATAAGTTTGAAAGAATTTGATGAAATTACTGCATATCAAAGCATTAAAAAAGATGTTTTTGTGGATTTTTAACAATTTTTAACAAACTTTACACTCTTTTATAAGACGCTGGTAGCTCGTTGTATAACAATAATTTCTACTTTTGGACGTTGATTAAGTGTTTGGCTTTTTAATTGAATGATTTAACCTATCATTTTTTATAGAGTCAAAACTATAGAACTAAAAGAAGATAGATGGTAAATTTCAGAAAATATATTTCAAGTGCGGCGGTGTTGGCTTCTGGTCTTTTCCTGGCTCAGTCTACCGTTTCTACCGTTCTTTATTCTCAGAATTATGACAATCAGAAAAGCAGCTTAAATCTGCCTTCACCCGTTAGTACGATGGTGGAGAAAACTGTGTTGTCAGCAAAAGAACTTGTAGACATTAACGTAAACACAATGATGGCGGATCCTGTGCTTAAAAATGCAAACTGGGGATTCGTAGTGTACGATCCGAAAACGAAGAAAGTAATTTCTTCGTACAACGAAAATACTCCTTTAGTACCTGCTTCTACTACAAAGCTGCTTACAACGGAAACAGCTTTAAACCTGCTGGGTGAAAACTACCGTTGGATGACTCAGCTGGAGTATTCAGGAACTATAGATGAAAATGGAGTTTTAAATGGAAATCTTTATGTGATAGGAAGCGGCGACCCGTCTTTGGGAACCAACAAAGCAGGAGCCTCATCTTATAGAGATATCATTTCAGATTTCGTAGGCGGAGTTTCAAGAGAGGGAATCAAAAAGGTAAATGGTGATATTATCATCCAGACAGCGCTTTTCAAAGGCAATATTTCAGTGCTTCCGGAAAATGTTGTATGGTTGGAAAACAATAATTATTACTTGCCTGCAGGAAGTACCCGAGATATTAACCCGGCCAACGAAAAACTGATTGTTAAAAAAGGAAGCTTCTCTACAGATAAGAAATTTTTCTACGTTTCTCCTTACAATCATCAGATGGTATATGCTGATAAATATGAAGGAAACGGAGCTTTAACAACTAAACTTCCTGATGCTCCTGCATATCTTGCCAATTCTTTCAGAACGACATTGGTGAAAAGCGGAATTCCCGTTACCGGAAAAGTAAGTCCAAAAATGACAGATTCGGCTCCGGAAGGTAGAAAAATGCTTTCAGCTTATAAATCTCCAACTTTAAGTGACATTATTTATTATACCAATCAGCACAGTGATAATTCATTGGCAGAAGCTTTATTAAGAACAGTTGGTTACCAGAAAATGGGTGATCAGACTTCAGAATCAGGCAGAATTGTGGTGACCAATCACCTGAAAGATGCAGGTTTTGATATGAATGGTCTTAATTATATGGATGGAAGCGGGCTTTCAAGGAGCAATAATGTAACGCCTATTTCCCAGGCGAAATTTCTAACCTCTTTGATGGATCAGAAATATTACAGATCTTACCTGACTTCTTTACCAATCGGAGGACAATCCGGAACGTTAAAAAGAATGTTCATCGGAGGAGGTAACGGACAGGTTTTTGCAAAAACAGGAACTTTAAATAAAGTAAAAACATTAGCAGGCTATCTTAAAACAAATTCCGGGAAAACATTAGTGTTCTCTTTAATGGTTAACAACTATTCCGGATCTGTTGATATGGTGAAAAAGAGAATGGAGAAAATTCTTGAACCTGCACTGGATCTTTAAAAATTTTTTATTTTATATATTATAACAGCCTTTTAATCATTGATTAAAAGGTTTTTTTTTATATTTGATTAAATTTTTCTAAACATGACAAAATTGTACCTTTTGGTGCTGGGATTTTTATTTTCTCAGCAGTTCTATGGCCAGAAGCTTGAACAAAACACTGATATGAAAGGATTGATCGAAAAAGAGAAAAAATCCTTTACACAAAAAATGAATATCGGGAATACGAATCCCAATACACTGAATTACGATTTACAGTATCAAAGAATGGATGTTACTCTTAATCCGGCTTCCAATAATATTTCCGGATCCGTAACTTCTCATTTTAAGCCTACTCAGAATATGGGGAGCATTTATTTTGATCTGACAACTTCTTTAACAGTTTCTCAGGTTAAATATCATGGAAACAACCTTGTTTTTCAACAACTTCCTTCCAATGAAGTGAAAATTGATTTTCAGACTCCGGTCACTGCCAATACGCTGGACTCTCTGACTATTCATTATTCAGGAGTGCCACCTAGTGCCAATGGAGCCTTTACAACTGCTACTCAAGGCGGAGTACCGGTACTTTCTACTTTGAATGAGCCCTATGGTGCGCAGGACTGGTTTCCTACCAAGCAGAGTTTAAATGATAAAATTGATAGATTTGATTTTAAAATTACAACACCATCTAACTATAGTGTAGCAGCCAATGGAAAGCTGATGTCCGAAACTTTTCCTACAGGATCAACGAAGCTTACTTTCTGGAGAACGATGTATCCTACACCAGCATATCTGATCGCGTTGTCTATTACTAACTTCGTCAAACTTACTGATACAATCGGAAACCCGCCTTTTCCTTTTGTGAATTATATTTATCCATCCACCAATTCAAATGCCACCAGTATAGCCAATATAAACTGGACAAAACAGGTTATGAATACTTTTGAAACCTATTTTGGCTCTTATCCTTTCCGTAATGAAAAATACGGACATATGGAATTTATGTACGGAGGAGGTATGGAACATCAGACTATGTCTTCCATGGGAGGTTGGAGTAGACAGCTTATTGCCCATGAACTTGCCCACCAGTGGTTTGGTGATAAAGTAACTTGTGGTGCATGGAATGATATCTGGCTGAATGAAGGTTTTGCAACTTTTGGAGAGCACCTTGCCAATGAAAAACTACTGATGACCAATACCGAATTCCTGAATTATCTGCAAGGTCAGTCCAACTACATTACAGCAAGTACAACAGGAACTGTTTATGTGCCAGATTCCGGACTTTCCAGTATCAACAGAATATTTGACAGCAGACTATCTTATTCCAAAGGAGGATATGTTTTGAGAATGCTGAAGTGGATTTTAGGAGATGTTGCTTTTTATCAGGCGCTCAAAGACTATCACGCAAGACCGAATTTGGCATACAGCTATGCGCGTACTGCGGATTTTAATGCTTCTTTACTTCAGTCTACCGGGACAGATTTTACGGAATTTTTTAATGACTGGGTGTATGGAGAAGGATATCCTACCTATACTATAAAATGGATGCAGGGCGGTAATCAGGCTTTATTTAAAGTTTCTCAGACACAAAGCAGTTCTAACGTAAGTTTTTTCGAAATGCCATTACCCATAAAAGTAACCGGAACTTCAGGGCAAACTGCTTATCTGGTCCTTAACAATACTTCAAATAACCAAAGTTTTTTAGAATCTGTAACATTCCCTATTGCAAGTGTTCAGTTCAATTATGAGTACCAGATTCTGGAGAAAAACTCTACCGTTACTCAGGATAATACCTTAAGTGTTTCTTCTGTTGAGAAAGAAAGTTTTGGACTTTATCCAAACCCTGCAAAAAATGAAATTAATCTGAAAGGAATCAACAGAGCTAAGGATTTTACAATTCATGCTGTAGACGGAAAACTGGTAGGAAAAGGAACTTATCAGCCAGGTAAAGCGATTGGGATTTCAGAATTGGTTCCAGGAACTTACTTCATTACGATTGATGAAAAAAGCATCAAATTTATCAAGCATTAAATTAATGATCGGAAAGTATAAATAAGTACTTTGCTTATCATTGACGATAAAATAATAAGAAGCTTTCAGATATGAAAGCTTCTTTGTTTTCTAACAGCTTTAGCTCCTCTTTTCCGGGCTATCTTTACTTTGTATTCAAACCATTTTTCTTTGAATAGTTTGCGCATGAGATTATCAAAATGTCTGGTGATGACTAAGTTTTTAAATCCTCTCCATTTTTCAAGCGGGCTTGATGGAAGTGCTCTTACAGATATGGAATACCCTTCTGTATCATACTGAATATAGTGCCACCATCCGGAAGGAATATAAAGCGTTTCACCTGGATGAATGACTGCTTCATAGCCATTTAAATAGCGTAGAGCCGGATATTTTCTGTAATCCGGATTTTTAATCTGAGCCAGACTATGGAAATTGTAGGGTAGTTTATACATAAAATCAGACTGTTCCCATGGGAAGAGCCAAATTCTTTTGATTCCTTGGAATTGTGTTATAAAAACGTGTGACATATCAATGTCAATATGATTTCTGGTTACAGAACCTTCACCTCCAAAAAACATAAAAGGCAGCCATTTCAGTATTTTACCACTTGTAACATCATTGTAGATAATATCATTTTAAGTTCGGGTTTTATTTTCAATAAGTTAAATAAAAAAAGCCGGTGTTCAGTAGGAGCAGACTGTATAAGATTGAGATATTCTGAAAATGTACTTTGTGCTATAGGATCACTTGCCACTCTATCAAGAGAATCAAGTTCACTGCCGTAAATATTTACCTTATGATCTCCTGCAATTTCTTTGAAATACTCGTAATTCCATTTTTTGAAGGCAGGGCTTTCCGGATGTATAAAATCTTTAATAATAACTGGAACTCTCGGCTTCATATGGTCCTTAATAAAGGTTTCTGTACTGATTTTCTTTATTTTTTGTACCGGCTTTAATCTCATACTTTCAAAATTTAAACAAATATAAATATTATCCTACTAAATTTATAGACTAATAGTGTTAAAACTGAAAACTGAACTGATTTTTTAGAATTAAACGTATAAAGGGTTTTATTTTACTGCCTTTTTAGTAAATTAGCACATCTAAAAAATTACTAAAAATGATCTCTGAAAAATACCTTCAACATTTACAGAACGAACTTCAGAATATTGAGAATGACGGACTTTACAAAAGAGAAAGAATCATCACTTCTCAGCAAAGTGCAGAAATAGAGGCTAACGGGAAAAAGCTTTTGAACTTCTGTGCAAATAATTATCTGGGATTATCCAACAATCCGGAAGTAATGAAAGCGTCTCAGGAAATGATTCAGTCTCACGGATATGGGATGTCATCGGTACGTTTCATTTGTGGAACACAAGATATTCACAAGGATTTGGAGAAAAAAATTGCTGACTTTTTAGGTCTTGAAGATACCATCCTTTATGCAGCAGCATTTGATGCAAATGGTGGTGTTTTTGAACCATTGTTTACAGAAGAGGATGCTATTATTTCAGATGAACTGAATCATGCTTCGATCATTGACGGTGTTCGTCTTTGTAAAGCAGCAAGATACAGATATAAAAACAATAATATGGAGGATCTGGAAGCTCAGTTGATTACAGCTTCTGAAAAGAACCACCGTTTCAAAATTATTGTAACAGACGGAGTATTCTCAATGGACGGTATTGTTGCAGACTTAAAAGGAGTTTGCGACCTTGCAGATAAATATGATGCTTTGGTAATGGTAGACGATTCTCACGCAACAGGTTTTATCGGAAAAACGGGCCGTGGAACCCACGAAGCTAATGAAGTAATGGGTAGAGTAGATATCATCACTTCTACATTAGGAAAAGCTTTAGGAGGAGCTTTAGGAGGTTTTACTTCCGGTAAAAAAGAGATCATTGATATGCTGAGACAGCGTTCAAGACCCTATTTATTCTCCAACTCTTTAGCACCTGGAATTGTAGGAGCTGCTTTGAAAGTATTGGATATGATTTCGGATAATACTTCCCTTCGTGATCAGGTAATGGAAAATGCAGAGTACTTCAGAACGGAAATGAAAGCGAAAGGTTTTGATATTCCGGACGGAGATGCTGCTATTGTTCCGGTAATGCTTTACGATGCTCCGCTTTCTCAGAAAATGGCTGAAAAGCTTATGGATGAAGGTATTTACGTGATCGGATTCTTCTATCCTGTAGTACCTAAAGGAAAAGCGAGAATCAGAGTACAGCTATCTGCTGCTCATACCAAAGAACATTTGGATAAAGCGATTGCGGCTTTTGAAAAAGTTGGAAAAGAATTAGGAGTGATTTCTTAATCATTACGTTGATTAAAATAATGGAAATATAATGTTCGGCTCGGGGCAGCAAAGCTGCCCCGAGCCGAACTATTTTTTATATAAAATCTGTTTTACTTATATTTTCCTGATCAAAAGAAATTTATTTTTAACAATTAGATAAAAACTTATCTTTGTGCCTGATTAAAATTGAGATGTTTTTAAAGTCCAAATATCAAGTTATATTTTCGAAGCCAAAAAAATCTATATTATCTAAAATTGAAGAGGGTATATTTCGCAGGTTTCCTGATTATAATGGTAAAAAATTTAAAGGTGAAGTAACTGATGATGGATTTGAAGTAAAAGTGATGGGAAATGAATACTTGTCTTTTATAGGAAAATTTGTTTCAGACAAAAATAATGAAGAGCTTCTTAACGTATCCATTGGAGTTAAATATTTTGATGTACTCATTCTTGTTCTTCTTTTAGGGATTTTTGTTCCTTTTTATACGGATGAAAATTCTGGAACCACGTATGGAATTATATTCATCTCTCTGGGGCTGGCTATTTTTATGGGATATTCTTATTACAATAATGTAAAGGATATGAAAAAGATTTTTTTTGATGTACTGAAGAATTTCGACCAGGATTGTAAAATTATTTCTATCAATAAATTTATTTATTAAAATGCTTTACACAATAATAAAAGCACTACACATTATCTTCATGGTAAGCTATTTTGCGGGGATTTTTTATCTCGTAAGGATTTTCGTTTACTATAAAGATACCGATGAATTTTCTGAAGAAAAAAAGAAAATTCTGAGAGAGCAGTACACCTTTATGGCCAGAAGACTGTGGAATATTATCACCGTTCCTGCGGGGGTAATCATGGCGGTATGCGGATTGGTCATGATCTTTTTAAACCCGGGACTGATGAAAATGGGATGGTTTCACTTAAAACTGACCTTCCTGATCGGGCTTGCCATTTATCATTACTGGTGTTGGAAAAAAGTTCTTCATTTAAAAGGCTTACATGGGGATACTCTGCCCATTGCCAATATCAAACTTAGACAGGCCAATGAAATTGCTACGTTCATTCTGTTTCTGGTCGTATTTACCGTTATTTTAAAATCGATGGTGATCGAATACTGGTGGCAATTAATTGCAGGATTTTTCGTTCTTGTATTTCTGATCATGATGACAGTGAAATTGGTTAATAAAAAAAAAAAAAACAAATAATTGTGGAGTAGGACGTATGTCTGAGAACATTCATCCTTTTTACATCTTACAAAAAAACTATGATTGCAATTTTAAAGAAAGAACTTTGGAGTTACTTTGGAAACTGGAGTGCATGGGTGATCATTGCCGCTTTCAGTCTGATAGCAACTCTTTTCCTATTCTTTTTCGACAACGATTCTAATATTTTTGAGATCGGAATGGCCTCACTGCAGAGCTATTTCGTATTGGTTCCATGGCTGCTGATGTTTATCATTCCGGCCCTTTCTATGAAAACTTTTGCGGAAGAACAGCAAACCGGAACATTAAACTGGCTTTTCTCACAGCCATTGAAGATTTCAGAACTTGTAACCGGAAAATTCCTTTCCGTATGGATTGTTGGGATTCTATGTCTTATTCCTTCACTGATTTACCTTTATACAGTATATGTGCTTGGAGTTCCTGCAGGAAATATAGACCTTGGAATGACCTTAGGAAGTTACCTTGGATTGATTATTTTAATTGCGGCATTTGCTGCAGTGGGAATTTTGGCTTCTTCATTGTCACAGAACCAGATTATGGCTTACCTGTTGGGTGTTTTCATGTGCTTTATTATGTATTTCGGAATCGAGCAGCTGGCAAGTTATAAATTATTGGGAGGTGCAGATTTTATCCTTCAGAATATTGGTTTCTATCAACATTTCTTAGGTTTTACAAGAGGACTTATTGATTTTAAAGATATCGCCTATTTTGTTCTTGTCATCGGGGCTTCATTAGTATTGTCCAATCATTTTATAAACAAAAAGAAGTAGAATTATGAAGAAGATCAATGCTAAATCTCCACTGGGAATATTCTTATTTGCAATTGTTCCTTTAGTAATTATCCTGACCTATTCGGGAATCAGATTAGACTTAACAAAAGAAAAAAGATATACTCTTTCTGATAGTACAATCAAAGTGCTGGAGTCCGTTAAAAAGCCTCTGACTGTTGAAGTATATCTGGAAGGAGATTTCCCGGCAAGTTTCAAACAGCTGCAAAGCGAAACGAAATTCATGCTGGAAGAATTCAGAAAAATTAATCCGAAGATCGATTTTAAATTCATAGATCCGATTAAAACAAAAATGTCTCAGGACACCCTGATGGCAATGGGGATGCAGCCGTCTATACTTCCGGATGTAAAAGATGGAAAGATTTCACAGATCACGCTTTTCCCATATGCAGTGATCAAACATGGAAATGACGGTGTTTCTATACCTTTGGTGGTGCAACAGGCAGGAATTGATGCTGATCAGCAGCTGACAAGATCTATTGAAGGATTGGAATATAACCTTGTTTCTAACATTAAAAATATTGCTGCTGCCAAGAGAAAAAAAATCGGAATTCTGGTCAATCATGATGAATTGAACCCAGATGAATTTCAGGGATTTGTACAGCTTGCAATGGAAAATTATGATGCAGGGCCTATTATTCCTAAAAACCAGACTGAACTTTCATTGGAAGATATCCCGTTATTGAGGCAGATGAGTGCTTTGGTAATTGCAAAACCAAGAAAAGCTTTTACAGATAATGAAAAAGTAATTCTTGACCAGTATATTATGAACGGAGGAAAAACACTTTGGATGATTGATGCAGTAAATGCTGAAATGGATACCTTAACAAGATCCAAAAAAGTAATGCCTTTCCCGATAGACATCAATATGACAGACTTCTTTTTCAATTATGGGATAAGAATTAATCCTGCTTTGGTAAAAGACGTTAAAAAGTTTGCCCTATTAAGACTGGTTACGGGAGAAGTGAGTGGAAACCCTCAATACACAAGCCTGCCTTGGCCTTATTATCCGCTTGGAATTGCTGAAAATAATAATCCGATCACAAAAAATATCAACCCCGT
Organism: Chryseobacterium sp. MA9; assembly: GCF_024399315.1. Taxonomy (NCBI): domain Bacteria; kingdom Pseudomonadati; phylum Bacteroidota; class Flavobacteriia; order Flavobacteriales; family Weeksellaceae; genus Chryseobacterium; species Chryseobacterium sp. MA9. Next base: position 4,908,556 of record NZ_CP075170.1, read on the forward strand.
AAAATTTGAATTCCCAACTTCTATTGATACTTTAGGAGGAAGAAAAAATATCAAAACAAAAGTTCTTTTCGAATCCAGTGAAAGAACATTATTGAAACAGGTTCCGAACTATGTAGATCTGAAAGAAATTGCAAGCGTAGACAGTCTTGGACAAATGGAAAAAACAAGTACTCCAAAGATCTTTGCTGTGGCTTTGGAAGGAAAGTTTAATTCTGCCTATGCATCCAGAATTGAAAGAAAATCTTACCCTGGTTTCAAAACTTCGAGCCCGGAAAACAAAATGATCGTTATTGCAGACGGTGATGTAGGGAGAAATAAAGTGATCAAAGGAAAACCGCTTCCATTGGGCGTAGATCTGCTGACAAACGAGCAGTTTGGAAACGAACAGTTCCTGAGAAATGCCTTGGATTATTTGTTAGACGACAGTAATCTGATGGAGCTGAGAAACAGAAATATCGAAGAGAGACTTCTTGACAGACAACGAATTACTGAAGAGAAATCCACATGGCAGTGGCTGAATTTACTGCTTCCATTAGCAATTATCGGTCTTATCGGAGCATTGTTCTTCTGGTTAAGAAAAAAGAAATTTGGATAAAATATAATAAAGTCCGGAAGATGTTCTTCCGGACTTTTATTTTAACAACTTATTATTGAGTTGTAATAATCTTAATTAATAATTCATCTTTCCAATACAGGAATAAGGTGTTCCCAGTTCAGCTGTTTTGCATAATCTAAAGCGGTTTTTCCTTTTTTAGACTGGATATTTCTATCTGCTCCAGCTTCTAAAACAATCTGTACAGTGGTTAAATTCCCTGCAATGGTTTCTTTATGAAGAAGTGTCAGGCCGTCTTCATCAGCTTGGGTAAGTTCATCCGGATATTGTTGTAAGAACTTTGCAAATTCCTCCTTCATATTTTTACTCATTGGATGTTCGATAAGGTTTTCAGGATTTTCTTTTTGGTTATTCACGACAAGGATATCATTAAAATCTCCAAAATCAAGTTGCCAGGCATTATCGTGTTCCTTTCTTTCTGCATCAGACATATCAGCGCGCATTTTCTGGATGGTAAATCCTCCGTAAGCTTTCGGAAGTGGAGAGGAGGAGGATGAAAACAGTTTGGAAAGTCCCTTTGGTTTCTGTACACTCGGAGTGATGGCAAAAAGCCAGTCACTGATGTTTTGTAAAGGAATTTCAACATAATCACCCACCTGGACGTTCTTAAGGCTGTTGGGTTCATTAATCAAATATCCTCTCACATGATCTCCGTCAAAGAATATTTCATTAATCCACATATGTTCTACCAAATTTTCTCCGGTTTCTTCATCCTGCTCCTCAAAAGCCGTTTTAACGCATGATACATTAAGTCCGGGAATGATTCTTCTGTATTCCCAGGACTGTTCACGCCAGAAATACTTAAAGGTTTCCTGAGCCTTTTTGTAAGCTTCAATCATTTCAGGATCATTTCCGTCTGCAAAAAAAATTGGGTTCTCTTCCATTTAATAATTTTGTTGTGATTGGTGTGTTGAAAATATAGATTATTGTTGGTAGGATTCTTTGGGAAGTAAAGCGGCTGTTTTGTAATAGCTGATGTCGGTAGTTATCTGATCCTGAAGATCCTGGAATGTATCATAGTCATAATGTATCCAGTTTTCTTCATGGTCGGGATCCGGAGTTTTGTCTATAGCCAGTTCCAGTTTTCCGTCTTCCTGATAGCTGCATTCTATAGCTGCATATTTTTCACCCTTATCATCATTGGTATACCAGCATTTTATGGTTCTTTCGAGTTGTGGTTGATGGGTTTCGTTGTCTATAACCTGTGAGCAGATAAAGTTTTCAGGGTCGTCCGCTTTGAAAACGGTTTTAGAAATTAAGGGCAGTTCATCAACAGATAAGGAATAAAGTTTATTGGTAGAAATAATAAATCCATCACCTGTTTCTTTTTTTTCAATATCAAAAAAGTCAGATTTTTCCTTAAGATAATTTACTACCTGCGTCTCGTCTTCTTCGTCACTTAGAAAATAATTGATGTTGTAAACACTGTCTTCGTTGATGAATTCAATTTCTTTTAGGAAATCGGAACCTTCCTCATAATAATACAGATGATATTCGCTTAGCTTCACAGCTTTACTTTTGGAGATAATTTCTCCAAAAATGTTTTTGTACACTTTTCTCATTTTTAATCATGTTATTTAGTTTCATCTATTAGTTTAAGTGGTATCGCAAAGATAAGTTTTCTTTTTTATCTAAGCTTGAAGTGTGAAACAGTATTTATTTCGTAAGTATTTCATATATCCTTTATAAAATCCTCATATTCATAGTAAAACCTTTCGAAACCATCCATTTTGTCCACGAAAAACTCAAAAATTTCTTGCCAGGTATCTTTGTTGAAAATAGAAACACCATGTTTTTCTATCCATATTCTGCTGATAATCTTACCGTTTTCAAGGGTGAAGTATTCTTCTTTTTGAAAATCTCCAGTGAAATCTTTTAAGATATCTTCCAATGACCAGATCTTTTCGTAATAGGCGTTTCGGAAAATTTCGTCTTTCATTTCGATATCCAGAGAAACTTCTGCCTTTTTATTGTCGGCAGAAAATTTAAATGCCATATCCTTGATTTTGGTATCATAAAGAATCCATTTTCTGGGAAATGATTTTCCAAAAGCTGTCCAAAATTCCTTTTTTAACTGCTGTGCTTCTTGTTTGCTGAACATATGGCAAACATAATGATTTAATAGGAGAAAGGCAAAAATGTGGTATTGAAACCGTAAAATTACGGATAAGCGGGATAAGCAAAAATACGTAAAGACAGACCTCAAATTTGCAATTTACCATTCCATCATATCCACCCTTTTCAAATGTTAAACAATTTTCTTATTTTTGCTGTAATGCTTTCAAAAAAATCTCAATATGCGTTTAAGGCGCTTTCATATCTTGTAGAAAAAAGAAATGAAGGCCCGATTCTTATTTCTGAAATTGCGGAACACAAAAAGATTCCTTTAAAGTTTTTGGAAAATATCCTGCTTGAACTGAAAAAAGCGGAAATTCTTGACAGTAAAAAAGGAAAGGGTGGAGGATATTTTCTGAAGGAAAAACCTGAAAATGTGAAACTGGCCAAAATCATTCGTCTTGTAAACGGTCCTATTGCAATGCTTCCTTGTGTAAGTCTGAATTTTTATGAAAAATGTGACGACTGCAATGAAGATCACTGCGGACTTCATGATGTACTGATAGAAGTTCGGGATGCTTCACTGAATATTCTTGAGAAAAAAACTTTAATGGATCTGGTCGACTGACCTGATCCTTTTTTTTGAATTATTAGTCTACTTATTTTGTGGAATAAATATTTTTATCAGATATTTGCAATACTTCAAATGAATAAATTATGGTTTCAAAAGAAGAAGCACACCAATTACAAAAGTTTACACCTTCTATTATGACAGTGTTTTCAGCTGTTGCACCCACATTATCCGGAAAACAAATCATGTTCGGGCAAACAGCATATATTTTTGTTATCGAAGCTGCCGGTAATGAGGTAATATGTACTAAAACGATTCTGTAGTATGGTGATTTCAAGAAAAATCCAGGTAAGGCTTAATATCCTTTTTGTGACGGCTGTTATTATATCTATTGCTGTTTTTTCAATGTATGAACTGGGATATCTGGATGAACTCCTGAACATTTTAGCAAAAGATAATTACATTTTTTACTGGATGCTTCTGGTAGGAGTTTTTGCAGAAATTGTAGCAGGATCAATGGGTATGGGATATGGAGTGATCTGTACCACCACACTTATGCTTCTGAATATTCCTCCCCATATTGTAAGTGCAAGTATTCATTCAGCAGAAAGTTTTACGACGGCTGCAGGAAGCCTCAGCCATATCAGGTTGAAAAATGTCAGTAAGAGTTTAGTGAAGAAACTTGCAGTACCAGCAGTTATTGGGGCTATTATTGGTGCAGTAAGTCTTACTTATCTTGGAGAATATTATGCAAAGATCACCAAAACATTGATTGCTTTTTATACTTTATATCTCGGGATTCAGATTTTATCAAATGCTTTTAAAGAAAAACAAAGTAAAGCATTGAAAAGAAGAACCAATCTTACCAGACTGGGAGTGATAGGAGGCTTTATAGACTCTTTTGCTGGCGGTGGCTGGGGACCTTTGGTAACCGGGACGCTGATTAAAAATGCGTTTACGCCAAGATTTGCTGTAGGAAGTTCTACCGTAGCCAAATTTATCCTCACCATAACAGCTGCTGTTACCTTTTTCTTTACCCTGGGAATCCAGCATTGGAATATCATTCTCGGCCTTTTGATAGGCGGAATTATTACGGCACCTTTTTCAGCGATGCTTACTGCAAAGCTTCCTGTGAAGAAAATGTTTGTGATTATCGGAACATTGGTGATTGTGATGAGCTCTATAACTATTTATAAATCAGTTTTTAATTAAGAATTATGCACTGTATTGAAAAATAAAGGGTTCAAAAAGATATTCGGTTTTGAAAATATTTTACTTTTACATCACTAAATATTAGAACATGAATTTACATATCATTGCGCTTTTTAAGTTTAATGAAAATTATCTGATGGACGCCGTAGAGCTGTTTCAGAACCTTGTGAAAGAAACAAGAAAAGAAGAAGGCTGCCTGCAGTATGACCTTATTGAAGATAAAGATAATAAAGGAACTTTTTTCCTGATTGAGCTTTGGGAAAGTGTAGAACACCACAACAGACATAACGGTCAGGATCATCTTTTGGATTTCCGTAAAGATGCTTCCAAAATCATGGAGAGCTCAGCAGAGGTTTATAAAGGGTTTAAGATATATTAGTGTATTTTAAAGATTTAAAGATTTAAAATTTCTTAGCTTTAAACGAATAAAAGGCGGCTTCAATAGTTTGAAACCGCCTTTTTATTAGAAAAAATAGAAAGTATTAAAATAAAATATTTATTTCACGATAAGCTTTTTCGTTTCCGAATGGCCTCCGTAAGTAATTTTTACAAGGTAATTTCCTGATGTAAGCGTAGAAAGATTCAGATCCTGTTTGTAGAATCCTGCCTGGTTGGTAAGTTCCGCAGAATATACCTTTTTACCGGTAAGATCATAAACTTCTACATTTCCTTTGTTGCTTGCTTTTTCTTTAACATCAAAAAGAACTGTTACTTTTTTATCCGCTGTTGCCGGGTTAGGATAGATTCCAAAAGATGCCTTTTTTCCAACTTCAGTAATACCTAATGTTTCAGTAATCTTCTTGTATTTAAAATACATATTTCCTGTAGTTGCACCGCCGTTTGTAGTGAAGTACATTCTGTAGTAATCATTTCCTTTTTTGACGTAGTATACCACATCACTTTTAACGGTTCCAATCCCTTTCCATGAGTGTCCTACAGTAGTAATAGCTGATGAAAAACTTGCTGTTGCAGGGATTGTATAAGCTGTTGTTGCCTGAGTTTCCGGCTGTACCATTGCCACTTTGATGTTTGGGCTTTGAATCGCTCCGGAAAGAGGATACATCTGTACACCCATATAGAACGTATAATATTTAGTAAATATGAAATCCCATGCAGTTCTTGACGGTTCCAGACCAGGAACTTTTGCTCCAGTATCAAATGAGAAATAATTGAAATAAGAATCATCCGTTCCGTTAGCGATTGTTCTTGTTTCTGTGGCTTCCCATGAAGTACCGTTCCATTTTGAATATCTGAAAGTATATCCTGCAAAGGCATCTTCAATGGCAAATTTGATGTATGTTCCTGAAGGGTATTTTAAAACAAAAATAGCTTTTCCCTGAATATGGTGATTGATTGGGTTGTAAACTCCCCATCCTGTTGAAGGGATATTAGGGTTTGATGATGTTACAGGCCCTTGTTCAAAAGCTCCCTGGCTCCAGTCAGTTGTCTGATCCGGGTTATAAAGAGGAGCTCCCCATGAAGATTCGTTGTTGATGCTGATGTTATCCCAGTCTGCTAAATTGGTTGAGGCAGTGAATACTTCGATATCTTTAGCATCATTTATTCTTGATCCGAATGCGTAGTTTGAATTTCTATAAAAAGCAACATCCCAGGTATTGGCAGGCTGAGAAACCATATTACCATCTGCAAGGTTTACGAACACTCTGTTTTGGTATCCGCTCCCCATTGTCATATTTACCTGTGAGTACCCCTGTGCATCAGTTTGTGCCAAAACAGTCTGCTGAACAGACATTGCCAATACTGAAGCCAATAATAGTTTTGTTTTCATAACTTATTTTTTAATCCTTATTTAGAATGATTCCACAAAAGTATATAATTATTTTTAATGATTCTAAATAAAAACATGATTTTTATCGTGTTTTCATTTTAATCATATATTGGATAAGGGAAATAAGGAGCATAAAAAAGCCGGAAGGAAATATCCTGCCGGCTTTAAAAAAGGCAAATAATAGTCTAATAAACCTTATTTTTTAATGAATTTTGTTTGAATTGTTTTTCCTTCAGAAGTTTCAATATTCATATAATAAACTCCTGTCTGAAGTGTGCTGATATCAAATTTTTGTCCGGTTGGCTTTCCTTCTATAGTTTTTTGGCCTGCAGCAGAGTAAATAAGAATATTTTTAAGATCTTTTTTTGATATAAATTCCAATACTGTTTGATCAGAATTTAATGCAAATCTGATATTTTCTGTTACTTTATTGTGATCATTTACTCCTAAAGAAGCTGTAGTATTATAGACTACATTATCAACCTGGATCGCAACGTGTGTTGCTGTAGGAGTGAATTTAAATACAATATATGAACCTGTGGATGCCGGAATATTAACGCTGATATTCTGTACTGTACCAATAGTCGATACATTAATAGGACTTCCTACAGGAACGAATGTTGACATATCAGCAGGGTTGGATGCTACGCCTATCTGGATACTTCCCGGACCAGGAGATGGAGATACCAAAGTAGTATCAAAAGTTAATGTTTTATTTCCGGTTGGGGTTTCAACCTGTGGAGAGATCAGGTAAGAAGAACCTGTTGCATTATTTCCTGCATACGACTGAACGAATCTGTTGGAATCTCCCGCTACAATCATTCTTGGAGGGACAGGAGGAAACTCGCCAGTTATTGGTGCAACGATGGCAGACCATCCAAACTGAGGGAAAGTAGTATTCCCAGCTGTAAAATTATTGAAATTTTCATTGATGTTAGATACCTGAGCATTCGCTGTTAAGGCTGTAAACATCAGAGTTCCTAAAAGTAATTTTAATTTCATGAGATTATTTTTATTTAGAATTATTCCACAAAAATATATATTTATTTTTAATGAGTCTAAATAAAGTTTTATATTTGTCGAAAATTTGTACCCTTATGAAGAAGAAAGTGCTTTCCGTTCTATTATTATCCGTAGCCTTATGGATGAATGCGCAAGAAAAGGATTCTCTTAATCAAAAGAAAATTGAAGAAGTTGTTATTACAGGACAGTACATGCAGCAGTCTATTAATAAATCGATATATAAGGTTGATGTTATTGATGCAGAACAGATTAAAAATATGGCAGCGACTAATGTTGCCGAGGTTTTAAATCAAAGTCTTAACATACAAATCACTCCAGATACCCGTTCAGGAAATTCTACCGCCAATATCATGGGACTTAATGGAGATTATGTAAAGATCCTTATAGATAATATTCCGGTAGTAGGAGATACAGGGCTGGGAAGCAATATTGACCTTACCAAAATTACCCTAAGCAATATCGAAAGAATTGAAATTGTAAAAGGAAGTATGGGTGTTGAATATGGAAACGGCGCTGTTGCCGGGGTGATCAATATTATTACAAAGAAAACCGGTACAAAGAAAGTAAGTGTAAGAGGCTCTGTACAGGAAGAAACAGTAAGAGACAATTATGATCTTAAGAAAAGAGGGAACGGAAGACATATTCAGAACCTGAATATAGATTATAATATCAGCAACGAATGGTTTGCAAGCATCAATTTCAACCATAATCAGTTTATGGGATATGAAGGTGAAAGCAAAGGCTACAAATATTTCGGACAGGACAATCAGAGAGGATATGACTGGAACCCGAAAGACCAGTATGATGCCTCTGCATTGCTAAGGTATACAAAAAATAAAACAACATTTTTCTACAAACTGTCCTATCTTAATGAAAAATTTAACTTCTACAACCCAGAAGTAAGCCGGAATCCGCTTAATGACGGGATGGGTGGAGTATCTTATGAGAGCAGAGACAGAAAGTATAATACGGACCGCTGGGTGCATCAGTTTAATATTCAGACCAATCTGGGACATATCCGATACATGGGGGACTTCTCCTATCAGAATCAGGACAGAAAATATTATGACTACAATTACGATATTCCGAACAGAGCAATAAAGAGCCGTCAGGACGAAAAATCTTACTATAAAACAGACGTTATCTACTCAAGAGGAATGTTCAGTAATTTTCTGGATAGTAAAGTTTTTGATTTCCAGCTGGGGTATGAGTTAGATTACACTAATGGTTATGCTGCTTTGATTGCCGGAGACTTCTTTGGTGAAGCGGTAAAAAGAAAGATATTTACCTATTCCAATTTCCTTTCTGCAGAATGGAACGTTTCAGACAAATTCTCTTTAAGACCGGGAGTAAGACTTTCCCTTAGTGAGAACTTCAACAATCAGTACAACTACTCTTTATCAGCAAGATATAAAACTTCTGAGAACTCAAATCTTAGAGCCATCATAGGATCGGCAAATCGCTTCCCTAAATATGATGAGCTGTACACCTATTTTGTAAATCTTAACCATGATGTACAGGGAAATCCAGATTTAAATCCAGAAAAAGGATTCTCAGCAGGCCTTTTCTGGAACCAGAACTTTTCAGTGGATAATGGCTGGAAAATCGCTTACGGAGTGGATGCATTATATCTGGATGTGCGTGACAGGATTGAAATGGTAATGGTAAAAGAACCTTCTACCTACAAATACATGAATCTTAATACCTATAAAAATCTATTATTCTCAGCCAATGTAGATTTTAGAAAAGATCAGTTTGCCCTGTCTTTAAGAGGTTCGGTAAACGGAACATCTGTATCAATGAATGAATTAAAATCCTCTTCTCCTACAGACTTCCAGTATTTAGTACAGGCAGGAGCTTCAGCAACTTATAAACTGAAAAATACCGATACAAATTTTGCCCTTTACTATAAATTCACAGGTCCGGACAGAATTTATGTGTCTGACGGAACAGGTGGTTTCCGCCTGGGAAAAGTAGACAGCTTTCATATGATGGATTTTATCGTAAGCCAGCCTTTCTGGAATAAGCATTTTGAAATCTCCGCTGGGGTAAAAAATATATTTGATGTAACAAGATTAAACTCTACAGCAGTTGCAGGTTCAGCCCATGCAGCAGCGAATGGGGTTGTTAATTTATACTATGGCAGAAGCTATTTTGCCCGATTAATGTTTCAATTTTAAATAATAAGTTACTGTTATGAAGTATTTAAAAATATTGTCTATTCTTTCCATCATGGCGGCTACACAGTCTTGTCTCTCTGCAGATGAAGATCCGGTTCCGGTTCCTCCTATGACTGGATCAGAAGTTAATGTAAAAGTTGGTGGCCCTACAGAACCTAATCAGGTTTGGATTGATCTAAGTGATTACACCAATCCGGCTGTCAACAGCAGAACAGATTGGGATCTTGGTTTTTATACAGGAGATGAGTTTCGTGTAATTATGAACGGATCTCTTGCCATGACGGTTGTTAAAATACCTAATGCTACAGATATCAGTAAAGTAAAAGATACTGATGCAGCAAGCTTGAAAGAAATTGCTCAGGTGGGAACATTTGATGCTGCCAATATGCAATATATCGACAATCCTAACGGTAATTTTCTGACTCAAACTTCAGGAATTGATGCCATCAAAGAAAATGATGCTGATAATCCTGTTTATCTGATCAATCTTGGTAGGGAAATACCTTCCGCAGCCAATATCGGGGCAGGCTCCGTTTCATTGTCCGGTGATCCGAGAGGATGGAAAAAAATTCAGATACTGAGAGCTCAGAATGGATACAAGATCCGTTATGCCGATGTGAATGCAACCGGAGCTGATATCAAAGAATATATCATTACCAAAGATACAGAATACAACTTCTCATTCTTCAACCTGAAAACAGGAACCCCAGTAAAGATCCAGCCTAAGAAAAAGAAATGGGATCTTGCGTTCACAACATTTACCAATGAAGTATTCATGGGACCTACAACCAGTGCCGGAAGCTACTTCTATGCAGATTTTGTAACTACCAATACATTGAATGGAGTAGGTGCCTATCAGGTAAGCGTTACAGGAAGTCTGGATCAGGCTTATACTGCATTTAAGCTGAAAGACGTTGAGCCAGCCAAATTTGTTTTTAATGATCATAGAGCCATTGGTGATAAATGGAGAACGACGACAGGTACAGCAACCAATCCGGTTCCTTTTGTGTATTCAGACCGCTTTTTTGTGTTGAAAGACGCTGAAGGTTTCTACTTTAAACTGAGATTCAACAAAATGAAAGACGAAAACGGAAACCGTGGTTTCACCAATTTTGAATTTGAACCCTTATAATAATCAAATAATAGTATATCATGAAAAAAATCATCCTTGCAGCTTCTGTACTTGTAGCAGTATATTCTTGCAAAAAAGCAGAAGCATCAACGAAAGAAAATACAACAGAAGCTACTTCTGAAGCACCAAAAACCAACAATAAAATAGTAACATTAAGCGGAGGAATTACGGAAATCGTAAGCGCTTTAGGCCATGAAAAAGAAATTGTGGGAACGGATGTTACAAGTACCTATCCCGCATCTTTAAAAGCTACAGCAAAAGATTTAGGTCACATGAGATCAATGACCATTGAACCGATCATGGCAGTCTCTCCAACATTAATTTTAGCTTCTGATAAGGATATCAACCCAGAATTAATGGGGAAAATCAAATCTTCCGGTATTAAAACCGAAGTGTTCAAACAGGAATATACAGTAGAAGGAACTAAAAAGTTAATTGAATCTGTAGCAAAAGCTATCGGAAATACTGATTACCAGAAATTAAATGATAAGATTGATGCTGATCTTAAACAAGTACAGCCTATTGCTAAAAAACCAAAAGTATTGTTCATCTATGCAAGAGGAAATATGCTGATGGTGAGTGGTAAAAATACGCCAATGGCTTCATTGATCAATCTTGCAGGCGGGGAAAATGCCGTAACTGATTTTGAAGATTTCAAGCCATTGACACCTGAAGCCGTTGTAAAAGCTAATCCTGATGTACTGTTCTTCTTTGAAACAGGCCTACAAGGAGCAGGAGGAAATGAAGGAGCTCTTAAAATGCCGGGCGTTTCCCAAACGAATGCCGGGAAAAATAAAAAGATCATAGCAATGGACGGAGGTTTAGTATCAGGTTTCGGACCGAGACTAGGAGAAGCAGCAGTAGGATTAAACAAACTTTTAATTGAAAACACAAAGTAAACTATACTTTTATCTTATTATAAGTGCCATATTGCTGGCTATTCTGGCAGTGGTGGCACTTTATATAGGCGTTTATGATTTTAACGGGGTGTCACCGTTCACGGTTTTAAGCCAATTTATTGAAGGAGATCCGGATCTGTCGCTAAGTGATAAATATGTCATCTGGGAAGTAAGAACTTCCAGAATTATTATGGCCATTCTGGTGGGGAGCATGCTTGCCGTTTCAGGAACCACATTGCAGGGACTTTTTAAAAATCCACTGGCAACTGGTGAGGCGATTGGTTTAACCTCGGGAGCCACATTATTGGCAGCATTTGCCATCGTTTTGGGAGGGCATTTTAAGCAGTATCTTCCTGAAATTGTACAGTTTTCCCTGGTAGGGATTTCAGCTTTTTTAGGAGCTTTGCTGGCGATGATGCTGGTATACAGAATTTCTACAAGTGCAGGAAAAACAAATGTGGTTATGATGCTTTTAAGCGGTGTTGCCATTACCTCCATAGGGTTTTCAATTACAGGATTCCTTATTTATCTTTCAAAAGATGAACAGTTGAGAGATCTTTCATTCTGGAATATGGGAAGCCTGGCTGCAGCCACATGGACAAAAAATATCGTTTTAACAGTAGTTATAGCTATTTCTTATGCGATTTTACTTCCCAAAGGAAAGGCACTGAATGCCATGATGCTGGGAGAAAGAGATGCTCAGCATTTGGGAATCAATGTAGAGAAACTGAAAAAGCAGATTGTTGTTATTACTTCATTAATGATAGGTACCTGCGTTGCATTTTCAGGAACAATTGGTTTTGTAGGTCTTATTGTGCCTTATATTTTAAGGCTGTTATTCAAATCAAACTACGTGTTCATTCTGCCGTTGTCAGCAGTTATGGGAAGTATTTTGCTTCTGATTGCGGATACCATCAGCAGAAGTATTGTGGCACCGTCAGAACTGCCAATCGGTATCTTGACCTCTTTGATCGGAGGGCCTATTTTTATTGCTATTTTAATTAAATTTAAAAAATCACTCTAATGATAAAAGCGCATCAAATTAATTATCTGCACAAGAGTTTTAAAATTCTTGACAGTGTTGATGTCTCTTTAGGGTATGGCGAATTTTTAGCAATCGTTGGACCGAATGGAGCAGGAAAGTCAAGTCTTTTAAGTGTTTTGGCAAATGAAGTAAAAGAAGGAAGATCTAATATTGTATTCAAAGAAAAACCTATCGCAGACTGGGCAGTAAAAGAATTGTCCCAGCATAAAGCCAAATTTTCGCAGCACAATTCCAATGAAATTCCTTTGCAGGTAAAAGATGTAGTCATGATGGGAAGATATCCTTATTTTGAGGCTCAGCCCGGTAAAGAAGATCTGGAAGCCATGAATAATATGATGTATGAAACAGATATTTTTCATCTGAAAGACAGAGATTACAATACCCTGTCCGGAGGAGAGAAGCAACGGGTACATCTTTCAAGAGTAATGGCACAATTACAGAACGATATTACCCATAAGCTGGTTTTTCTGGATGAACCTTTGAATAATTTGGATATAAAACATCAGTATAAGGCGTTGGAAATTATCAAAAATTTTACGAAAAAAGCCAACAGCGCCATTGTTGTTTTACATGATCTGAACCTTGCAGCACAATTTGCAGACAAGATTTTATTGATGAAATCAGGAAAAGTTTCCGCCTTTGGAACTCCGCAGGAAGTTTTTACGGCAGAAAACATCAGCAAAGCCTATAATTTTCCCTGTACCATCTGCGGACACCCTATTACGAATAACCCAATGATCATTTTTGGATAACTATGGAAAAAGAAGAACTTAAAATCCTTGCACAGAATCTGGCCAATCCTCAGGGAGAAAAAGGCATCGAGATTGGTGAAATGATGAATGCTACTAACATCAGCATGACGTTAGAAAGTATCAGAACCCTTGTGATGGAAGACGATCAGCATATCCTTGAAATAGGACACGGCAATGCCGGACACCTGAAAAGTATAATGAGTCTTGCCAAAAACCTCAGATATACAGGGGTCGATATTTCTGAAACCATGCACAATGAAGCCAAAAGACTCAATAAAGAATTTGAAAACCAGGCAGATTTTATTTTGTATGAAGGAAAGAAGCTTCCTTTTCAGGACGGGACTTTCAATAAAATATTTACAGTCAATACCGTGTATTTCTGGGAAAACCCGGTAGAATTTTTAAACGAGATCTACAGGGTTTTAAAAGATGACGGGACATTCGTTCTTACATTCGGGCAAAGAGATTTCATGGAGAAACTTCCTTTTACAGAATATGATTTCACCTTGTACAACAACAATGAAATGGAAGAACTGATTTCCAAAAGTCATTTTAAAAGAATGAAAATTTCCGAAAAAAAAGAAGAAATAAAAAGTAAAACAGGAGAAGAAACAATACAAAGAATTTATACAATTTTAACCATAAAAAAATAAAATAATGAGCACATTAGTTAATGATTTAAAGGAAAAATGGGAGGCTCTGAAAGCAGAAAACCCACACATAAGAATAAGAAATGCCGCTGCACAGCTAGGGGTAAGTGAAGCAGAATTATTATTGACCAGTGTAGGAGAAGAGGTAACTGTTTTAAACGCAGATTTCCCGGGAATTCTTACAGAAGCTGAGCAGTTGGGAAAAGTAATGGCTCTTACCCGTAATGATGAATGTGTTCACGAAAGAAAAGGAACTTACCTGAACGGAGATTTCAGCAGCCCACACGCACAGCTTTTTGTTGGGGAAGACATTGATCTTAGAATTTTCCTTAACCACTGGAAGTTTGCTTTTGCAGTAGTGGAAGGAGATAAGAAAAGTCTTCAGTTTTTTGGAAAGGATGGTCTGGCATTGCACAAGATTTATCTGACAAAAAACAGTAACGAAGAAGCTTTCGATGCTTTGGTTGAGAAGTTCAAAGCAGAAGATCAGAATCAGGCTTTTGTATTTGAAGCTGTAGCTCCAAAACAGGCTGAAAAAGCAGATACTGAAATAGATGTAGAAGGCTTCAAAAAAGCTTGGACAGAATTGAAAGATACTCATGATTTCTTCATGATGACAAGAAAATATGGAGTAAGCAGAACACAGGCATTAAGATTAGCTCCGGAAGGATTTGCTAAGAAAATTGATAATGCTAAAGTGGTCAACATCCTTGAAGATGCTTCTGAAAAAAATACACCGATCATGGTTTTTGTTGGAAACAGAGGAATTATTCAGATCCATACAGGGAACGTGAAGAAAACACTTTGGCACCAGCAATGGTTCAATGTAATGGATCCTGATTTCAACTTACACCTTGATGTAACGAAAATTGCAGAAGCATGGATCGTTAAAAAACCAACTGAAGACGGAGAAGTAACGGCTATCGAAGTATTCAACAAAGAAGGAGACTTTATCGTTCAGTTCTTTGGAAAAAGGAAACCTGGAATTCCTGAGCTTCAGGAGTGGAAGGACCTTGTAGCAGCATTAGAAAAGTAATAATTAGATGATTTGAATGAGACCGTTTTGTTTGTAAAATTCAAAGCGGTCTTTTTTATTACAGTGATCTGCAAGTGCCAGAATATTTGTGTAATTTGTGATTAAATATAAAATAAAATGAAAAATATTTTCATAGCGATACTGCTTGCCGGTTTCTGTTCTTTGAAAGCACAGGACTTTAAAGCTTACCAGTTTTATGATAAAAAAGGAAAGGAAGTAAAAACGGAAAAACTGGTGAAAGAACTGGCCGATTATGATGTGGTCTTTTTTGGTGAAAACCATAACAGTTCTATCAATCATTGGCTTCAGCTTAAAATAACAGAAGCTCTGTTTGCCAAAAAGAATGGACAGCTTATTTTAGGAGCTGAAATGTTTGAAAGAGACAATCAGGCTCAGCTGAATCAATATCTGAATGGGAAATTGGATGCTAAAACATTCAAAGACTCCGCACGTTTATGGAACAACTATGCAACGGATTACAAACCTTTGGTAGATTTTGCTAAAAATAAAAAACTGAATTTTATTGGCACTAATATTCCAAGGAAATATGCCTCTCAAACTGCTAAGGAAGGCCTTGAATCCCTGAATAAATTAAGTGAAAAAGAGAAAACTTATATTGCTCAGTTACCTATAAAAGTTACGTTAGACACTCCGGGATATCCGGAAATGAAAGCGATGATGGGTGATCATGCAGAAGGGACAAAAGTGATGAATTTTATTTCAGCCCAAGCAACAAAAGATGCTACAATGGCTGAGTCTATTCTGAAAAATTACCAGGCCGGAAAAACATTTATCCATTACAATGGAAACTATCACAGCAAAGAGTTTGGTGGAATCTATTGGTATATAAAACAGAAAAATCCTAATTTGAAAATGGCGGTGATCTCAGTTTTTGAATCAGAAGATCCTGAACTGAAAGTGCCAGCTAAAGAGTATATTCCAACAGATTTTAATCTGATTATTCCTGCGGATATGACAAAGACCTTTTAATGATGTTCTAGCAGATGATACAGATTGAGCAGATCTTATTATGAATAAATAATTTGAATTGTATTCATTCAATAGGAACGGGCTTTAGCCCGTTTTTTTATATCAGACTTCCATTAGCTTAGCCAAAACTTAAAATTAATTATCGGATAATCATTTTTATTCCACAATATTTACCTTTGTACAACATTCCAGAAAACATGAATAAATTACCCATACTGCTGATCTTTTTTATCGGACTGATCAATGCCCAGAAACTCACTTCCAATGAAATTTCAGTAATCAATCAAGGTGATCCAAATACTGCATTGCCAATCTATCAGACTACAGATACCAATCAGCATAAAACATTGCTGAGCATTTCTTTAGAAGCAGATCCTCTTGACCCGAACACAGCTGTTCTGGTAAAAAGAATGAAAGAATCCCTTCTGTCAACAGATGGTGGAGTAGGAATTGCAGCACCTCAGGTGGGAATCAACAGAAAAATTATCTGGGTGCAGCGTTTTGACAAAGAAGGAACCCCGCTGGAATACTTCATCAATCCGGTCATTGTATGGCGTTCCGATCTGCAGAATCTTGGGCCTGAAGGAGATCTTTCTATTCCTGATTTCAGAGATCAGTTTTACAGAAGTAAAGTAATCCAGTTAGAATATGTTGATTTGAAAGGACAGAAATATTCAGAAATAGTAGAAGGATTTACAGCCGTTATTTTCCAGCATGAGATCGACCATCTTTTCGGAGTTTTGATTTCTGATAAAAAAGAAAAAGAAAAAAATGATTCTTATAAAAAAGTGGATGCTTATCAGAAAAGTGACGTAAATAAAGACAGAAGATAATGATGAGTTATAAATGATGAATTGCTATTAAATAAAATAAAAGGAGCTGTTTCCATGGAAACAGCTCCTTTCGTTATAACTATGCTTAAAAAAATTGGATTAATCGTTGTTGGTTACTGAAAGCTTCACCTCCATATTATTTCTGGTTGCATTAGAATAAGGGCAGATCTGATGTGCCTTTTCTGTTAATTCCTGAGCCTCTTCAATTGAAACTCCAGGTATATTCACGTCCAGTTCTGCTGCCAGTCCGAAGCCACCATTCTCAAGTTGGCCAATGCTCACCTGTGCAGTAACTGTTGTTTCTCCGGTTTTCACTTTAGAAAGACTGATTACCCTGTTCAGAGCACTGTCGAAACATGCAGAATATCCAGCTGCAAAAAGCATTTCAGGGTTGGCAAAATCTTCATTTGCTCCTCCTAATGCTTTTGGCATTCTTACATCAAGTTCTAAAACTCCGTTTTCACTTTTTACATGTCCGTTTCTGCCTCCTTTAGCAGTTACCTGAGTTGTATATAACGTTTTCATTTATTTTTCTATTTTGTTTAATATTTTTAGGACTGTGTCTTTAAGATGCAGCAGTTCTTCCGGTTGTATACCCAGTCTTTCCTGAATCTTTCCCGGAATTTCACATGCTCTTTGCTGAAGCTTTTTCCCAGCTTCATCTAAAAATACTTCAACCACTCTCTCGTCCTCTTTTTTTCTTTTTCTGATAATAAATCCTTTAGACTCCAGTCTTTTTAAAAGAGGTGTCAAAGTACCGCTGTCCAGAAACAGTTTTTCTCCGATATGGGTTACCGTAAGTCCGTCACCTTCCCATAGCACCATCATAACAAGGTACTGCGGATACGTTATGTCCAGTTCATCGAGGAAAGGACGGTAAAGTCCTGTAATCTCTTTGGCAATAACATACAGCGGGAAGCAAATCTGGTTTTCTAGTTTAGGTGTTTTCGGATTTTCCATAATTTTGAGTACGAAAGATTCGATGAAGGTATTACTTTTTTATAATAAATTCATCCATTGGAATTCTGACTTTTTTCATAGAAGAAAGCCAGTCATTAGCTTCGTCACGGTATCCAAGATATAAAAGACTAACACTTTTTAATCCTAGTTCTTTTAATCCCAGTACTTCATCCACTATCGCATTGCTGAATCCTTCTGCCGGAGTACTGTCGATTTTAAGTTCTGCTGCTTGTGCCAGGGCAATTCCTAAAGCAATATAAGTCTGGCGGGCAGTATGTGCAAAATGTTCCTCAGGAGTCTGTGCACCATATATTTCTTTGATTTTATCAGTATAGCTTCCGAAACGACCTCTTGGAAGGTCTCTTACATCGGTATGATAATCATAAACTTTGTCAATTTTTTCATTAGAATAGCTGTCCCATGCTGCAAATACCAAAACGTGAGAAGAATCTCTCATTACTTCAGGGTTTAAAGCACCTGCTACCATTTTTTCTTTCAGTTCCTGATTTTCTACCACGATGATTCGGAATGGTTGTAATCCGGATGAAGTAGGAGCCAGTCTTGCTGATTCTAAAATAGTATTAAGGTCTTCCTGTGAAATTTTTTTGTTCGGGTCATAAGCTTTTACAGCATGTCTCCAGTTTAGATTTTCTATTAATGACATTTTCTTTTTGTTTTTAAATTAAACTACTTGGCGGTTATTGAACTTCCTGATTTTTATATTGAAGTAAAACAACACTGCAAATGTACAAGCAATTTAATTGTGCGCAATTTAATTTTGAAAGATTTTATTTATGACGATTATTGATAAACTAAAACAGGTAAGAAAATAAGCAGATTACTTTTTATCCATTTACGCATGATTCGGATTTTTTAAGATCATTTCTATTCCAATCTTTGCAGGAGAATTTTAAACTAAAAACAATGCAGAAATTTAAAAACAAAACCGCTTTAATTACCGGGGGAACCAATGGAATGGGGCTGGCCACCGCTCAAAAATTTATCGAAGAAGGTGGTTCTGCTATTATCACAGGGAGAAGTGAAGAAACTGTGAATATTACCCTGGAAAAACTTGGAGAAAAGGCTTTTGGAATTGTTTCCAATGCCGGAAATATAAAAGATGTGATGAATCTTCAGCAGGAAGTCAGAAAATATACAGAACATATTGACCTTGTCTTTGCCAATGCTGGATATGGAAGGTTTGCTCCTATAGAATATGTGGATGAAAACCAGTTTGACGATCTTTTTAACCTGCTGGTAAAAGGTCCTTTTTTTACGGTGCAGCAGGTACTGCCATTAATGAAAAGCGGAAGTTCCGTTATTTTCAATACTTCTGTAGCAACAGATATTGCTATGCATAATTTTTCTGTGTATTCTGCAGCCAAATCAGCAGTGCAGTCTTTCATTAAAACGTTTGCGGTAGAGCTTACAGAACGTGGCATCCGTGTCAACGGAGTGAGTCCGGGACATATTAAAACCAATATTTTTAATAATACAGGATTAACCGGAGAACAGATTGAAAGTGCCATTGAGGGTATTATTCCTACAATCCCTTTTAAAAGACAGGGGAAACCATCAGAAATAGCCAATGTAGTTCTGTTTCTTGCTTCGGAAGAAGCCTCCTATATTCATGGAGCTGAAGTAAAAGTAGATGCCGGAATTTCTGTGATAAGATAGCTACAGACTATTTCAGAGAGCTTAAAGATTTTTCACCTCTTTAATTTCTTTGATGATATTGGTCTTATTTTCAATACCAATATTATAAGTCTTACTTTTTTTTAAGCTTTGAGTTGCCTTTTCTATAAGAGTTTTGTAATCCGGTGATTTTTTTGAAATATAAAATACCTGAGCACTTATTCCAATGGCAACACGTACCATTTCATTTGGCTTGTCCGGATCTTCAGTGATATTTGAAATAGTGGCATTATTATACCAGGTTAAATTCTGCGAACTGGAACTACCGGAACAGGATGTAATCATAATAAAAAGTAATAATAGATATGACCAGGCTTTCATAAGGAAAAGTATTTAGTAAAAAGCTCCTGCAATGTATCAAAATAAATGCAGGAGCTCTATATAAATTAGTTAAAATCCACAACTTGCTACACTAGGAGCAGGCGAAGGAGAACATCCTGAAAGGGATGAGAATATGTTTAATACACAATTGGTATTTACGTAGTTGTTATCATACAGTAAAGAACCTGATGGGCTTCTGTAGTAAACGTTTCCTGCTGTATTGGCAAAAGAAGATACAGACGCAGATCCACAGCTTGTGTTTGTACATGCAGCTCTCCATGCCGTATCAGTTACTGGCCCGCTGGAGAATAATGATGGATCAATGATTCTTTTCTCAACGATTCCGGAAGCATTTTTAAAGCTTACCAATATCGCTACGTGGTATACCCATGATACGCAGCATGTTCCTGTAGAAGCTCTCAGGTTACCGTAAACAAACTGTTTTTCACAATCATATCCTGCATTCAATAGAATTTGTCTCATTTTGTGAGCTCTTGCGTAGCAGCCATCCACAGGATATCTGAAAGTGATGCACGGGGAAGAAGCTGTAGAAGTTCCGCAAGCCTGGTTTTTAATTTGAGCAAACAGACTGTTTAATGTGGCAAGATTAGGAATTACACTGACTGCCTTATTACTTTCACCTCTTTCTTCTTTGTTGAATACAGATTTGAAATAACGGATGTCATCAGCTGTTGCTTTGTCTACTTTAGCAATTTCACTGGTATTGGCTTTAAGGAAAATATGAACTGGAGTTTCGTTTTCAACAGCCTGTCTGATCATGGAAATATAACCTGCATTTTCTTTACTGTCCTTCATATAGTAAGGTTGGGCAGTAACCATAAATGAGATTTTAAATTTTCCATCTTCTTTTTCAATCCCTACCGGAACAGTTTTGCCGAAATCTTTCATTGCAATTTCGTTTGACTCTTTGGCAACAAGATTCGGATCCTGGTTGGCATTGGAATCTGAACAGGCATTGAATGACATTACTGTCACGAATACCATCATGGATAACAGAAATTTTTTCATAGTTTTTATATTTTGGTGGTTAAATTTCAGTGAACAGTTTAATTATAATAGTTCACTATTTTGTGATATTAAAAATAATAAAAATTAAAATATATGCAACAGTTTTTTTAAAAAAAACACATTATTATGATATATTTTTGATTTTATGATATTGAAAAGGGCGAAAAACCTAATGATTTTGATAGTAAACTCAGAAAAATTAAAAACAAATAAATTTATCTTTTTTCGGTCCGGATTCCTAAGCAATGTAAGGATGGCAATATTATATTTAAACTAAAAACCCAGTTTCAACTGTTGAAACTGGGTTTAATATATCTTAAGCTGTCTTGACTATTTATAGATCAATTCTGCCTGGAAAACGTCTGCAAAATGTTTTCTGATCTTTGCTTTCAGTTCTTCCACTTCTTCAGAGGTTAGCTCTCTTTCAAGTTCTCTTTTCAGAGAGGTCACCTGCTTATCTTTGATCCCACATGGAATAATGTATTCAAAATAACGCATATCCGTATTTACATTCAATGCAAAACCATGAAGGGTAACCCACCGTGAAGCTTTCACACCCATAGCACACATTTTTCTGGCGTAAGGTTTTCCAACATCCAGCCATACTCCTGTTTCCCCCGGAGAGCGTTCTCCTTTAATGCCATATTCGGCAATGGTTCTGATGATCACTTCTTCCAGATTTCTCATATATAAATGAATATCTGTAAAAAAGTTTTCTAAATCCAGGATAGGATAGCCCACAACCTGTCCGTAACCGTGATAAGTAATATCTCCGCCACGGTTTACCTTTACGAAAGTGGCATCAATTTCTTTCAGTTTATCAATGCCGGCAAGCATATTTTCTTCATGTCCGCTTTTTCCTAAAGTATACACGTGAGGATGCTCTACAAAAAGAAGGTGGTTGGGAGTTGTACTATGTTGTTCTGCAGGAAGATCTCTGTTTTTTATCTTGGTATCAATGATGTTTTTCATCAGCTGCTCCTGATAATCCCAGGCTGACTGATATTCTCTGACCCCTAAATCTTCAAATTCTACTGATTTATTTTGATTTGTATTCATTTCAATTTTTGATATACAAATTTAGTGAATTTTAGGCTTTGATGGAATGGATAAAATCTATAGCACTTTTCTTCCAGTCTTTATCCTGAAGCAATATGTTCACAAAGGCTGTTCCTATGATACCACCATCCGCTTTTTCCGTTACATTTTCAAAATCCTCTTTCGATTTAATTCCGAATCCGATCATCACAGGATTTTTAAGCGGGAGAGATGCTACCCTGGAAAGGTAGTACTCATTTTTTAAAACCGCATTTTCATTCCCCGTTGTAGAGGAAGAGCTTACTGCATACAGAAAACCTGAACTTAAAGAGTCCAGATACACCATCCTTTCATCAGAAGTTTCAGGAGTTACCAGAAATGTGAAATTAAGATGATACTGCTTTAAGATAGATTGATAATTTTTCTCAAACTCAATTGGAGGAAGGTCTGGAAGAATCAATCCTGAAACACCGCTTTCAGAACATGCTGCACAGAATTTTTCAAACCCAAAACTCAATACAGGGTTGATATAGCCCATCAGAATAACCGGAATTCTGATCTCATTTTTGATGGCTTTTAATTGGGATAACAGTTTTTCAATGGTCATTCCATTTTGTAATGCCAGTTCGTGAGCTTTTTGAATTACTGGTCCGTCTGCTACGGGATCAGAATAAGGCATTCCGATTTCGATCATATCTGCTCCGGAATCCTGGATCAGTCGTATAATCTCAGCGGTATCTTCCAATTGCGGAATCCCTGCTGTGAAATATATATTTAGTTTTTTCATTTTTTTATTGTATTGATGATAAGATTTCATATGTTAAAGTCATTTTACATAAATACTTTTTACATTTTACAAATTCTTCAGATACGTTTCCATATCCTTATCTCCACGGCCGCTCAGGCAAATAACAATAACATCATTTTCTCCAAATTTCTTCTTGTCCAAAACCGCCAGAGCGTGAGAACTTTCCAATGCCGGAATAATGCCTTCCAGTTTGGTCAGTTCAAAAGCACATTTTAAGGCTTCATCATCATTAATGCTAAAGAATTCTGCCCTTTGTTCTTTAAATAAATGGGCATGAAAAGGCCCAATTCCCGGATAATCCAGTCCTGCAGAGATAGAGTGGGGTTCTATAACCTGGCCGTCTTCCGTCTGCATTACAAGACTTTTGCTTCCGTGAAGTACACCAAGAGTTCCTAAAAATGTAGTAGCTGCGGATTTTCCGGAATCTATTCCCAGACCACCGGCTTCAGCAGCAATGATTTTCACTTCTTTTTCTTCTACAAAATGATAGAAAGTTCCTGCTGCATTGCTTCCACCGCCTACACAGGCAATCACATAATCAGGGTTTTCTCTACCAATCTTTTCCTTAAGCTGTTCTTTAATCTCTTTTGAAATGATGCTCTGAAATCTCGCTACAAGATCCGGGAAAGGATGAGGTCCTACCACACTTCCGATGACATAATGAGTAGTCAGAGGATTGTTGATCCAGTCTCTTAATGCTTCATTCACGGCATCCTTAAGGGTTTTGGATCCTGAAGTGGCTGGTACAACTTCTGCACCCAGCATTTTCATTCTTGCAACATTCGGGGCTTGTCTCTGGATATCAATTTCTCCCATATATACGATGCATTCCAAACCAAGCAAAGCACACGCTGTAGCGGTGGCAACACCATGCTGTCCGGCTCCGGTTTCGGCAATAATTCTGGTTTTTCCAAGGCGTTTTGCCAATAGGACCTGTCCCAGAGCATTATTGATCTTATGAGCTCCGGTATGGTTGAGGTCTTCACGTTTTAAATAAATCTGAGCCAGATATTTCTGACTTAGGTTTTTAGCAAAATATAACGGTGTGGCACGGCCTACATAATTTTTCAGCAAATCCTGATACTCAGCCTGAAAATCTTCAGATTCTATTATTTCAAGATAGTTTTTTTGTAATTCTTCTACATTAGGATAGAGCATTTCGGGGATAAAAGCTCCTCCAAACTCTCCATAATATCCGTTTTCATCGGGGTTTTTATAATTCATTTTTTTATTCTTTAGTAATTAAATAAGCATTATTCTGCGAGCTTAGCTGATTGAGCAATTCTTTTGTTTCCTGCGAAGCATTAAAAATCAAAATATCATCATCTTCAGAATTTACCCATTCCGAGCCGATACTTTCTTTGATCATTTTGGCTTTGTCGTGAAGAATTTCGACCGTACATTTTTCATAGAAAGGGCGGAGATCCGAATGGCAAAATCCAATAGTATCTTTATTTCTCCGGATTGCATTTTCTTTGAAATTATGGATCAAAGCAGCTCCATAACCCTTCTTTTTATGGGTGGAAACAAGTCCTACAGCTTCTGCAAAAGAGTAGTTAGTTTCTGCAATTTTTAACGTAAAATCAAAATTTACGCGAATCAATGCCAATATATTTTCATCTGTATCCAGCATAAAATGAAATTCTGAATCTTTGAAAAAATTCCGGAAATAGGCAGACTTCATGGTATTCCAGGCAGAGATATCCCAAAGCTGCAAGATATGTTCTATCTCTTTTTCCGTTAAATCCTTAGTTTCTTTTATCTGATATTTCATGGGTTTAAACTATTAATAAATGTAAGGTGATAATCGTGTTGCTGTTTGGTAATCAGTTTTTTATAATGTAATAATTCTATTTTATGCATTAAATCAATTAAAGTTGCTTTATCTATTTTGGATTGGTACATGGTAATTGCAATTTCCAGGTTGTCAATCAGATAATAAGAATCAGAGTCTTCGTACAGCAGGAATATTTTAGCATAAATCAATCCTAAGTCATATTTGATAACTGATCTTACATGGTTTTCCAGAAACTTATCGGAAATAACAACAAGATAGTAGCTGTTCCATAGACTGATTCTTTCAAAAAAATACTGGATATCACTTTCCTGAAAATCTTTAATAATATCAATGAACTCAGACAATAGCCCGCCAACTTCCCAATGCTCTATATTGCCATCATTCTGGGCAACAAAATGGTACAGGGACTGTATTTTTTCATTCCCGAATTTAGGGGGAAATAAGGTTTTATAAAATGTCTTTTTTAGCAAATGTATGTTCATCATTGTGTTTTTTTAGTTGTGGTATCTTTTACTGATATAGGCTTTTAAACCTTTTTATGCGGTTAACATTCTTATTTCCGGGTTCTGTTTCAAATTTTGAATTGATATCTAAAACAAAAGGCTGCTGCTGCAAAACTTTGATATTCCCGATGTTTTCTTCTGAAATACCACCACTTAAAAAGTAGGGCAGAGGAATCTTAAATTCATTCAGAATATTCCAGTCAAACTGCCTTCCCGTTCCACCGAATGCTTTACTGTCTGTATCAAACAGGTAATAGGTGATAGGCTGTAGGGTGCAGATTGCGAGTGGAAGGCTAAATGCTTGTGTTATTTTATTTTTGGTTTCCGAATCATTATTTCCTATTCTTATTACTTTAATAATCCCAACTTCAGGATCCAGTTTTTGTCTTAATTCAATAATGAAACTATCACTTTCATCGCCATGAAGCTGGACAAAATTTAATCCTGCTTTTTGAACAATCCGTAGAATAATGTCTGTTTCTTCATTTACGAAAACTCCTGTTTTCCCCTGATGATCTATAGCTGAGATCTCTTCCAGGCTCAGATGATTCAAAACATATCTCGGTGATTTTTCATAGAAGATAAACCCAAGGAAATCTACATTCATAGCCATCAGCTCTTGAATCTGGTTTAATTTCGTTAGACCGCATACTTTGAGTTTAGGAGTACTGGAGGGTTGCAGGTTCATAATCAGGTATTATTTATAGATTAAATTTCTACTGAGAAATTTTCAAATGCTTTAGCCGGATTCGTATTTTTCATGAAATATTCTCCCATCAGAAAACCATCAAATCCTTTTTCTTTTAAAAATTGAAAATCTTCAAGGTTGTAAATACCACTTTCCGCGACTGATAGAACTTCTTTTGGAAGCAGGTTTTTCAACTGGACAGAGTGCTGCAGATCCACTTTGAAATCCTTAAGGTTTCTGTTGTTGATCCCTACAAGATCCACTTTTGAATTACAATGTTTCAGCTCATCTTCCGTATGGATTTCCAGTAAAACTTCCATCTTCAGTTCATGGGCAAGTGCTGTAAATTCTTCTACCTGGACAGGTGAAAGGCAGGACGCTATCAGTAAAATGACATCAGCCCCAATACTTTTGGCTTCATAGAACTGGTATTCATCAATCATGAAATCTTTTCGCAGGATCGGAATTTTAATATCATTTCTTACGCTTATAATATCATTTAAATTTCCTCCAAAAAAATCGTGATCAGTCAGGATAGAAATTCCGCTGGCTCCAAAACTTTCGTAAGCAGAGACCACATCTAAGGGTTGAACATTATTGTTGATAATCCCTTTGGAAGGAGACTGTCTTTTAAATTCAGCAATGATTCCATTTTTATTTTTGATGGATTCTTTCAGTGAATAGGTTTTTCGTCCAAAAAAATCAGTGTCTTTTAATTTGTTGACAGAAATGCTTGATTTTGCGACCGCAATTTCTTCTTTTTTTCGTTCAATAATTTTATCCAGTATAGTCATTTTTTGTGTTTAAAATTTAGTCAATGGTGAATTTTGCTTCGCAAGTGAATGATGAATTTTAATTAATCAAAAGGTTAAAACTGTTTAACGCTTTTCCCCCCTGAAGACTTTCCTGAGCTAAAAGAAGACAGTTGTCATACGTTCCAAATTGGTGAGTGTTGTAAAGAGCTACTGAAGCATTAGCTAAAATCACAGAATTTTGCTGTTCTGTACCTTTTCCTTCCAGAATATTCATAAATATTTTTGCTGTTTCCTGAATAGAACTTCCAGCCTTAATATCTTCCAGCGTTACCGGATTGAAGCCTAAATCTTCTGCAGAATAGATTTCTTCCCCATTTTTTGTAATGATTTTACTGTCGTCGGTAAGACTTATTTCATCATATCCGTCAAGGCCATGTACCAGGATAAACTCACGCTCTTCTTTTTGCAGGAGATACTGGTAAATTCTTGCAATTTCCAGGTTGTATACTCCAATCATTGAATACTTTGGTTTTGCAGGATTAACCAATGGCCCCAAAAGATTAAAAAATGTTCTTAATCCCAAAGACTTTCTCAATAATCCAACCGATTGCAGTGCAGGATGAAAATAAGGAGCATGTAAAAAGCAGATATTCGCTCTTTCAAGATCTTCATTCAATTGTTCTGAATTGTTTTTGAACTGATATCCCAGTTCTTCCAGCACATTAGATGAACCGGTAGTAGTGGAAGCTCCATAATTTCCATGTTTGGTTACCTTCTGTCCGGCTCCGGCCACCACAAAGCTGGCTAATGTTGATATATTGATGGTATCTTTTCCGTCACCTCCCGTTCCCACAATGTCAATGGCATTACTTGCATCTATGTCTGCAGGAACAGCCATCTGAAGCAGAGCTTCTCTGAAGCCTTCCACTTCCTTCAGGGTAATATTTCTCATCAGAAAAACACTGATAAAGGCTGTAACCTCTGCAGTATTGAACTTATTCTGTGCAATCTCAATCATGGTAGCTTTAGCTTCTGATTTTGAAAGCGTATTATGATTGAACAGGTATTGCAGTATTTCTTTCATTTGTGGTGTTTTTATTGTTGTTGAAGGGATTTCTAAGGTTTTCATGACAATAGAAAGTTTTTAATGATTACTTCTCCTTCAGGTGTTAAAATACTTTCAGGGTGAAACTGTACTCCGTGTACATCATAGGTTTTGTGCTGTAAAGCCATGATCATTCCGTCTTTGTCTACAGCTGTGATTTCCAGCTCTTCCGGGAAACCTTCGGGATTTACTGCCCAGCTGTGGTATCTGCCCACTTCCAGTCCTGAGCTTAGATCTTTGAATAGTTTCGTATTTTCTTTTACCAGTTCAGTAGTTGTTGCTACTCCGTGGAAGATTTCAGTCAGGTTGATAAGATTTCCTCCAAAAGCTTCAGCTATAGCTTGTTGTCCGAGACATACTCCGAGAATACTTTTCGTAGGGGCATATTCTTTAATAAGGTCTAATAAAATACCTGCTTCTTCAGGAATTCCGGGCCCTGGAGAGAGGATGATCTTGTCATACTTTCCAATCTCTTCCAGGGTAATTTCATCATTTCTTACTACATCCACTCTTTGATTCAGAATTCTTTCAATAATCTGGACGAGGTTATAAGTGAAACTGTCATAGTTGTCAAAAACGAGAACTTTAAGCGGTAGTTGCTGAGTGTTTATATCGTTGTTCATTTCTTTTTTTGTTAGGTTGTTGCTGGTTGTTTTTTTGCTAGTTGCTAGGGATTATTTTATTTTTCAACTATTTTTTCTGCTTTTTCAACTGCTTTTTTAAGGGCATTCAGCTTGTTATTGACTTCCTGCAGTTCATTTTCCGGAACTGATTTTGCCACAATACCCGCACCAGCCTGATAAAATAATGTATTGTTTTTGCTTAAGAATGTTCTGATCATAATGGCTTGATTACAGGTTCCATTCAATCCGATAATTCCTATACAACCGCCATAATATCCGCGGGAATCTTTTTCATATTGGTTAATCAGCTGAAGAGCTCTATGTTTTGGAGCACCACTCAATGTTCCCTGAGGGAAAGTAGCGGAAACCATTTCAAGAGGATTAATATTATCTTCAACATCCGCTGTCACTTCACTTACCATATGGATAACGTGAGAGAACAGCTGGATTTCTTTAAGTTTGGTAACCGTTACATTTTTTCCGAGCTTTCCAAGATCATTTCTTGCAAGATCAACCAGCATGGTATGCTCTGCATTCTCTTTTGGATCAGCTTTTAAAACTTCAATAGCTTCAAGGTCAGCTTCAAAGTTCCCTGTTCTTTTGGAAGTTCCGGCAATCGGATGGATGATTGCTTTATTGTCTTTTATAATTAATTGACTTTCAGGGCTTGATCCGAATAATTTGTAATTTCCGTAATCAAAATAGAATAGATAAGGAGAAGGGTTGATATTTCTTAAAGCACGATATACATTGAATTCATCACCTTTGAATTTCTGTTCAAATCTTCTGCTTAGAACCAGCTGGAAAACATCTCCGCGCATGCAGTGCTTTTGGGCTGTTTTTACCAGTTCAATATAGTCTTCATCAGTAATATTGGACGTTTCCTTGCTTGTTTTTTCAAAAGGGTATACCGGAGTATTCTGGTTTTTAATAAGATTTTCCAACAGATGAAACTCAGATTTTATCCCGTCAATAGAGTTTTCAATAATATACATTTCATCGTTGAAATGGTTGATTGCGATCACATATTGGTATAATCTGTATCTCAGAATAGGGATTTCAACTTCCTTGCTTTGCGCTTTAAGATTGATATTTTCGAAAAACTGTACCGCTTCAAAGCTTGTGTAGCCAAAAAGGCTCTGAGCTGTTTGTTCTATTGGATCGTTGGTTTCTTCACATTTAAAAATTTTCCTGAATTCTTCAAATATATCCGTGATATTACGTTCCATCATCAATTGCTTTACGGGAGCAGAAGCAGGAAGCTTGATTTCATATTCATTGAGGTTTTTCACTTCAATTCCCGCGATGGCATTCACCGCAATGAAGGAAAAGTTATTATCAATACTTTTTGAATCCGAGCTTTCCAAAAGAATGGTATCACGGAATTTATCCCTGATCTTAAGGTAAATATTCATGGGAGTATGAAGGTCTCCCAATGTTTTTTTCGAAACAGTTTTTATTTTAATTGTGTCAGTAAACATTTTTGTTTTTTTATTTGTAAGGTTAGGGAACAAAAAAAGGCTTCAACGGTATCCGTCAAAGCCTATATATTGTTTTTTGATTATTTCTGTTGTATGATTAGCAACATGACAATACCTTCAGACCCGACGAAGAGTTTGAAAGCCACCACCAAATATTGTTGCTCATTTTAAACATGGGACAAATTTAGAATTTTTTTTTAATACAAAAACTAAAAAATATTAAAAATTTTTAAAAAAAATATCCGAATCTCCTATTTAAGCTGCTTAAGCTCAAGTTGCAATTCTTTGATTTTCTCTTTATAAGTTTCATCATCATAATATTTTAGATATTCTTCCATAGCAGAAATATATTCCTCAATAAAATCCTTATTCGTTTTATCTGCCTCATACTTTGTTTTTGCAGAATTGACGGGGGCTAGCTTTTCGTATTGTAATAAAATTTTTCCTTCTCTGGACTGATCATAAAGGATGACTATATTCTTTTCATATCCGGGAATGTATTTTACAGGAATATCCTTATCATCGGGTATCCTGATTGAATTGCTGATAGGATAGATCGTTGCAGAAGTGGTGGAGAAAAAAGTAGTAGTGTATTTCCCGTCCTGTTTCTTTACAATAGCCTCATAATCGTGGATATACATGTCGTTCAGGGTAGAATTGGTTTCTACATCAGACGTGATAATAGCGGTACTTTCCACTCCGTATTTATTTAAAAACCATGCATTTAAAAACTGCCCTCCAAACCCATTTAATATAGCCAGAGGAATAATCGGAATCAGAAACCACGCTTTTTTAGTCAGATAGGAAAGTAGTCCAAAGAACACAAACAGCAGGACCACCGTGTAAAAACCATGATGGCTGGTGAAAAACAGAATTTTTGAAATTAAAACCATAACCGGATTATCTTTTAATATAAAATCTGATTAAACTTATCAAAAAAATATAAAAGTAACAATGTTTATTTACATGTTCAAGAATAAGATAAATAGATAAGCTGATTTACATTAAATTCAACGCCATACCCGCAAAGATTTTAACTCAGTGATCTTGCGGGCAGAACGTTAAGTATATCATTTAATGTACCGGTTCCGAAAGAGGAATATCAGGAGTTCCGCTGTAGAAAACAATCAGGGTTGCTCCTTTATCTCCGGTTTTTCCTCTGTGAGCAATGTTGACCATTTCAGGAAGAGCCTGGCCTTTTCTTACCCACTGTGTTTTGCCATCTTCTTTTCTTTCGATCTGGATTTCTCCTTTTTCTACATAAGCTGCATTTATGACGGGATGTTTATGCCAGTCCAGAGCTTTGTTGGGAGGAACAGCGATTTTCAGAACCGATATTTCTGGCTGTGTTGTGGGATAAGCCGGATACACGGTTCCATCCCAAGACTTTGTCGTTTTTAAAAGCGTTACCGATTCAATTTTATCAGAATATTCTGATTGTGGCTCGTTCGATGAATTATCACAGGAAAAGAGCAGGGAAGAGACTACAGCAAAGAAGGCTGTACCCATTAAATTTTTTTTAGTCATAAACTTTTCAATTAATAGATTGATTTTTGATTCGGATCATCCGTAATACAAAAATAACAAGCTGGTTTAAATTTCCCTAGTGTTTGAATTATTTTTTTGTTGATCTGATTACAATTCAGCCCTTAAAAAATATTTATCAAAGAAAACATTTGTCATAAGTTTAAAACTTTATTTTTTATATTTTTGCTTCCAAATTAGAAAAAAATGAAAAAAGTATTAGCAATCGCATTTATCGGAGGTTTATTATTAGCAAGCTGCAAAAAAAAGCCAGATCACTCTTTACAGGATAGCAACACTATGATGGAAGAGCCAGAAGCAACGACTGTTGTAGATTCTACGGCTAAAACTGCTGCTCCTGCTGCTGCAACTCCGGCTACAACTGCTCCTGAAGCTGCTAAAACAGATTCTACAGCGAAGAAATAATGAAAAAAATACTTTTGGCAGGAACACTCGGTCTTCTGATCATTTCCTGTTCTAAAAAAGAAAATACAGCAGAAGTGGCTCCTTCTTCTGAGACAGCAGCTGTTTCAGAACCAGCTAAATCTAATCTTTCAGGTGACCAGATCATGGAAACATTGGATTGCTCAGGATGTCACTCTGTGAATGAGAGAATGATAGGACCTTCTTATAAGGAAATTGCAGGGAAGTACTCTGAAAAGGATACAGAATTGCTGGCTTCCAAAATTATAGAAGGCGGAAGTGGAGTATGGGGAAGTGTGCCTATGGCTGCCCATCCACAGGTATCTAAAGAAGATGCCAAAAAAATGGTGGAATATATTTTAAGTCAGAAGAAATAAAATATGTCTGCTGAAAAATCCAGTCTGCACACAAGAAATCTGCATCGCAATCCCTATGATTTTGATCAGCTTATTTCTTGTGTGCCGGAACTGAAACACTATGTTTTCATGAATGCTTATCAGACGGTAACCATTAATTTCAGCATTCCAAAAGCGGTAAAACTGCTCAACAAAGCCCTACTCTTACATTTTTACCATATTAAAGGCTGGGATATTCCGGACACAAACCTTTGTCCTCCCATTCCCGGACGTGCAGATTATGTGCATTATATTGCCGATCTTTTAGCCGGACAGCTTGATAAAATTCCGGCAGGAAATTCTGTAAAAGGCATGGATATAGGAACAGGAGCCAATCTTGTTTATCCTTTAATCAGTCACAAATCTTATGGCTGGACCATGTTGGGAACAGATATTAATCAGGATTCTTTGACTAATGCCCGGCATATTTTAGATCAAAATCTGGATCTTTCATCTGCCATTCAGTTGAAAAGCCAGCCCGATGCTGATCATATTTTTAAAAATATCATTGGCCCTGAAGACAGATTTACTTTTACCATGTGCAATCCTCCTTTTCATGATTCTGAAGAAGCTGCAATAAAAGGGAATATCAGAAAAACAAAAAATCTTAAAATATCAAAATCCAAGCAGCCTTTGCTTAATTTTGGCGGCCAACAGTCGGAACTTTGGTGTGAAGGAGGCGAACTGGCTTTTATCACTAAGATGATTAATGAAAGTGCATTATTTTCATCACAGGTTCTTTGGTTTACCTGCCTGGTTTCCAAAAAAGATAATCTCAATAAACTGACTCATCTTTTAAAGAAAGTAAAAGCAATAGAGGTGAAAACCATTGATATGGCTCAGGGACAAAAAGTAAGCAGAATGCTGGCATGGACGTTTATTCCTCAGAAGGAGAGGAGAACGTGGTTTGTTTAGGGTTTAAAGTTGCCGGTTGCTAGTTTCCATCAAAACTCACTATTGACATTATCCCGAATTTCAATACCCCGTTTCCTGCATCTCAACATCATTCCTCTTCACATTTTAAAATTTCTGAAAAAATCAATTGACGGTCAACTCAAAAATGCCTAAATTTGTACGCTTTTAGAAAAATAAGAAATGCAATTATCAGAACAAGAAATCATTAGAAGAGAAAAGCTGAATAAGCTTACTGAAATGGGAATTAATGCGTTCCCTGCGGATGAGTATACCATTACAGATACTACAGAATCTATAAAACAGGACTTTTCTGAAAGTAAACAGGTAAAGATCGCTGGTAGATTGATGTCCCGCAGAATTCAGGGAAAGGCTTCTTTCGCAGAATTGCAGGATTCTAAAGGAAAAATCCAGGTTTACTTCAACAGAGACGAGATCTGTCCGGGTGAAGATAAAGAACTATATAATGAAGTATATAAACACCTTTTGGATATCGGTGATATTATCGGTATCGAAGGAGAATTGTTTACAACTCAGGTAGGAGAGATGACCGTTTTAGTAAAGAACTTTACACTTCTTACAAAGGCTTTACGTCCTCTTCCTCAGGCTAAAACCGATGAAAACGGTGTTGTACACGACGGCTTTACAGATCCGGAATTAAGATACAGACAACGTTATGTAGATTTAACGGTAAATCCACAGGTTAAAGAAATTTTCGTAAAGAGAACAAAATTGTTCAATGCCATGAGAACATTCTTCAACGATGCAGGATATTTTGAAGTAGAAACTCCAATCTTACAGTCAATCCCTGGTGGTGCTGCAGCAAAACCGTTCATTACGCATCACAATGCATTGGATATTCCATTATATTTAAGAATTGCCAACGAATTGTATCTGAAAAGATTAATCGTAGGCGGTTTTGACGGAGTATATGAGTTCTCTAAAAACTTCAGAAATGAAGGGATGGACAGAACGCATAATCCTGAGTTTACCGCTATGGAAATCTATGTAGCTTACAAAGATTACAACTGGATGATGGATTTCACTGAGAAATTATTAGAATTCTGTGCCACTCAGGTTAATGGAAATTCAGAATCTACTTTTGGTGAGCATACAATCAATTGGAAAGCTCCTTATCCAAGAGTTTCCATGACAGAAGCGATCCTGAAATTTACAGGATTCGATATCACAGGAAAAACGGAGAAAGAATTATATGATTTTGCCAAATCTATCGGTATTGAGGTGAATGAGACGATGGGTAAAGGAAAATTAATCGATGAGATCTTCGGTGAGAAATGTGAAGGAAATTTCATTCAGCCGACTTTCATTACAGATTATCCGATTGAAATGTCTCCACTGACAAAGAAACACAGAAGCAAAGAAGGTTTAACAGAGCGTTTTGAATTAATGGTATGCGGTAAAGAAATCGCAAATGCTTATTCAGAGCTTAATGATCCTATTGATCAGAGAGAGCGTTTTGAAGCACAAATGACTTTGTCTGAAAGAGGAGATGATGAAGCAATGTTCATCGATCAGGACTTCTTAAGAGCATTGGAATATGGTATGCCGCCAACTTCAGGGTTAGGAATCGGTATGGACAGATTAATCATGTTCTTAACGAATAATGCATCCATCCAGGAGGTACTATTTTTCCCTCAGATGAGACCTGAAAAAGCGGTTCCACAAATTGAATTGGGAGAAGATGAAAAGGTAATCCTTGAAATCCTTAATTCTCAGGAAGAAGCAATGTCTCTAGCTGAAGTAAAAGAAAGAAGCCAGTTATCCGGTAAAAAATGGGATAAAGCTTCCAAAACTTTGACAAAGAACAATATTGTGAAAGTAGAGAAAATTGATGAAAATCTTTTGATGAAATTAGCTTAAGGTTTCTCAGAAAATATAAATATAAAAGGTACAGAGTTATTCTGTACCTTTTTCTTTTTTCCATTTCCGAAGCTGTGTCCTGAAATTTTTAAAGGGAGCCACGGTATTAATATGAATCCATTTCCAAACCGGCCACTGGGCGGGTGTAGTTGCCCATTTTCTCTGTCCGGGAACGAATAATGTGTCATCATCAAGGCTTTCTATCCAGTCAATAATTTCATTAACCTGATTTCGCAGAAGTTTTCTTTGTTGTTGTAAACTATGAGAACCATATTGATCATAAAAAGATTGGTATAGTCCTTTTAAATTATTCCATTTATAATCAGGAGTAGGAGTTTTCACTTCAATTCCTTTGCTTTCGTCAGACTCCCATTGTAAAAGCAGATGTGTCCAGCCCAATTGATAGGAAATATTTTGTGATGGAGTTTTGTCAATTCCTGGTTGCAGAAGATTCTTTTCCTCTTTTTTTATATCATTAAACTCCTGATCATACAACAGGTATCTTTTCTTGAGCTCCTCAATAAGCTCTGTTTTATCCTTATAAGTCTGCATATTTTACCTATTTTCTCAGTTTGCTGAACGAAGCCATCAGATAAAATAAGAACGGAAGAATAAATAAGGATCCAAGCATCAAAGCCCAACCCAATGCTGCAATGGTTTTTTCGGGAGCCATATGTTCCAGTAATGAAAGATGCTGCCCGTTTCCTAATAAAATAATATTAGGATTATGCTGATAAGTTGCGGCCACTAAAATCATGACCATCTGAAATCCTGCCAATGCACGTACAGGAAGAAGTTTTTGACGGTTCAGTGCTCTTAAAATAAGCAATAAGGCAATAGTTGCAAAGGCAATAGCCATAATACCTAAAGGCTTAGAAAATACCCACATCAAAAGAGGAATATCTGAAATATACGCGGTCACAAACACCAATATTCCTGTAATCACCACAAAGATCATTGTCTGCTTAGACTTTCTGATCATCAGTAAAAGGTCCACTTTATCACGGGTTTCTCTTAATGAAAAGATAGAAGCAAGATATGCACACAATGCAACGGTGAATAAACCTACAGAAACCCCAAACCAGTTCAGCCAGCTAAAAATATATAAATCCACAAAACTTACCGCATCAGGGTTTATAGAGTGGGAAACCGTTGCAGCAGCTATTAATCCTAAAAAGAAAGGCGTTAAAAGACTTGCGTAATAGAAAATCTGAGTATATAAAACCTGCCAGTTATCTTTCACAGCATCATAGTGTCTGAAGGTAAATGCTGTTCCTCTTGCAATAATACCTACAAGCATCAATACCAAAGGAATGTGAAGATAGGTAGACATGGTGGTATAGATTTCGGGAAATCCTACGAAGAGAATTACAATGGCAATAATCAGCCACATATGATTGGCTTCCCATACAGGAGCAATAGACTCATACATAATTTCATGGGTCTTATGTCTGGCTTTTTTATTAGTAAAAAGTTCCACAATACCAGCTCCGAAATCTGCCCCTCCCAGAATAATATAAAGACAGATGGAAAGCCAGAGAAAACCTATAACAACGTAGATCATGATTTTTTGTTTTTATCGTTAAACTGAGGGTCGGTAGGATCGTAAAGTTTTGGTACCATTTGGATCTGTCTCTTTAAAAGGAAAACAAGAATTAATGATAATGATATGAAAATAGCAGTAAAAAAATAGAATGAATACTGTATTCCAGGCATAGGTGTTACCGCATCTATTGTTCTCATTACTCCATAAATGATCCATGGCTGTCTTCCCACTTCTGTTACTGTCCATCCTGCTTCCAGAGCAATATATCCAAAAGGGGTTGCTATTAAGAAGGTCTTTAACAGCCAGTTTTTACTCAGCCATTCCTTTCTGAAGAAAAAAGAATATAAATAAACGATTCCAATACCAATTATTACCACCCCGAAAAAGATCATAATCTGAAAAGCATAATGAACAACTGCAATTGGTGGCCATTCATCTCTCGGAAAATCTTTAAGACCCTTTACTTCAGCATTGAAATCATTACTCACCAGAAAACTTAAAACCTTTGGGATTTTCACAGCATATTTCACTTCTTCTTTTTCTTCATCAGGAATTCCTCCGATGATAAATGAGGCTCCTTTTTCAGTTTCAAAATGAGCTTCCATAGCAGCCAGTTTAATAGGCTGTCGTTCTGCTACCGATTTTGCCGCAATATCACCACTTAAAGGTGCTCCGAATGCTCCGATAAGGGCAAAACCTACCGCAATTCTAAAAGCTTTGGTATGAAATTCAATATTTCTTTTCCGCATGATCATAAAGGCATGAACTCCGGCTACAGCAAATCCTGTCGCACAAAATGCAGCAACCGTCATGTGAAGAGCCTGCGGAAACCACGCATCATTGAACATCGCTTTGATGGGATCTATATTAATATACTGTCCATTGATATAATCAAAACCTGTTGGAGAATTCATCCATGAGTTAGCTGCTACTACCAGAATTCCGGAAGCCAGTCCACTTACCCCAACCAGAAATCCACAAAACCAGTGAAACCATTTATTAAATCTTTCCCAACCATATAAAAAGAAGCCGATAGCAATAGCTTCGATGAAAAAGGCTGTTCCCTCAAGTGAAAACGGCATTCCGAAAATAGGACCGGCATGCTTCATAAAACCAGGCCATAAAAGCCCCAGCTCAAAAGAAAGCATTGTTCCAGAAACAGCTCCTGTAGCAAAAAGGATAGCTACTCCTTTGCTCCATGCTTTGGTTAATCCTTTATATATTTCATTATTGGTTTTTAGGTATTTCCAATGGGCAAAAGCCATCAGAAAAGGCATCACCATACCCACACAGGAGAATATGATATGAAAGCCCAGAGAGAGTGCCATCTGAGCGCGTGCTGCTATAAAATCATCCATAATATCAACTTTTCAGTAAATAAATTTACGCATAAATTATTGATGTTGAATATGATTTACGACAGTTGATATTTCACCAATACATTTTAATTTTGATTTTTTGACTTGGTATCTTATTCCTTATGTTTTCAATAAGAAAACTCTACATTTTTTTGACACTTTTTAACTTTCATACCTCGAAAAAAATCACGATATTTGTAAGTCTTTGCATAGAGCAGGATTTTTAATATTTAATATGAGTCAAAAACAATATACAGCTAGTAGTATTCAGGCATTGGAAGGAATGGAGCACGTTCGTATGCGTCCTTCAATGTACATTGGTGATGTAGGAACAAGAGGTCTTCACCATTTGGTTTATGAAGTAGTAGATAACTCTATTGACGAGGCATTGGCAGGATACTGCGACACAATCTTCGTTAGCATCAAGGAAGGAAACGGAATTGAAGTAAGTGATAATGGTAGAGGTATCCCGGTTGATTTCCACGAAAAAGAGCAGAAATCAGCCCTTGAAGTTGTAATGACAAAAATTGGAGCCGGTGGTAAGTTTGATAAAGACTCTTACAAAGTTTCAGGAGGTCTTCACGGAGTTGGGGTATCATGTGTGAATGCACTTTCCAACGAAATGGTAACTACTGTTTACAGAGACGGGAATGTTTATCAACAGATTTATTCTAAAGGAAAAGCGCAGACTCAGGTTGAAGAGATCGGACATAGTGAGAAAAGAGGAACAAAGCAGTTTTTCCAGCCGGATGATACCATTTTTACGGAACTGATTTACAACTATGATACATTAGCAAGCCGTTTAAGAGAACTTTCTTACCTTAATAAAGGAATTACAATTACGCTTACTGATGAAAGAGAACAATTGGAAGACGGTTCTTTCCGCTCAGAAATTTTTCATTCTGAAGGAGGATTGAAAGAATTTGTTGCTTATATCGACGGTAGCCGTGAATCTATCATGGAGCACGTGATTTTCATGGAAGGTGAAAGAGATGATATTCCTGTTGAGGTGGCGATGCGTTATAATACGTCATTCAACGAGAATCTTCACTCTTATGTTAACAATATTAATACCCACGAAGGAGGTACCCACCTTGCAGGTTTCAGAAGAGCTTTAACAAGAACTTTAAAGAAATATGCAGATGAATTGGGACTTCCAGCAAAAGAAAAAGTAGAAATTACGGGTGATGACTTCCGTGAAGGATTAACAGCTGTAATTTCTGTAAAAGTAATGGAACCTCAGTTTGAAGGACAGACCAAAACAAAATTAGGAAACTCTGAAGTTTCTGGTGCTGTTGATAAGATTGTAGGGGAGATGCTTACAAATTTCTTGGAAGAGAATCCTAATGAAGCAAAGATAATCGTTCAAAAAGTTGTTTTAGCTGCCAAGGCAAGACAAGCTGCGAAAAAAGCCCGCGAAATGGTTCAGAGAAAATCTCCAATGGGAGGTTCTGGTCTTCCCGGGAAACTTTCTGACTGTTCATCCAAAGACCCGGCTGAATCTGAACTTTTCCTTGTAGAGGGAGATTCCGCAGGTGGAACGGCTAAACAGGGAAGAGACAGACACTTCCAGGCTATTCTTCCTCTAAGAGGTAAAATTTTGAACGTAGAGAAATCTATGCTTCATAAAGTATATGACAACGAGGAAATCAGAAATATCTACACTGCTCTTGGAGTTTCTGTAGGTACGGAAGAAGATAGCAAAGCATTGAATATGGCTAAGTTAAGATATCATAAGATTGTGATCATGACCGATGCCGATATTGATGGATCTCACATTTCTACACTTATTCTTACCTTCTTCTTCAGATATATGAAGGAACTTATTGAGAACGGGTATATCTATATTGCTCAGCCGCCTTTATACCTTTTAAAGAGAGGTAATAAAAAAGTGTATGCGTACAATGAAAAAGAACGTGAAGAGTTTACATTAGAGATGTCTCCGGATGGAAAAGGGGTAGAAGTACAACGTTACAAAGGTCTTGGGGAAATGAACCCTGAACAGCTTTGGGAAACAACCTTGAATCCTGAGCACAGAATTCTGAAACAGGTAACCATTGATAATGCAGTGGAAGCAGACAGCGTTTTCTCAATGTTAATGGGAGATGAAGTTCCACCAAGAAGAGAGTTTATCGAGAAAAATGCGAAATATGCAAAAATTGATGCATAAACGTTTTTAAAAATATAATAAAAAAAGCTTCTAATTATTTAGAAGCTTTTTTTATATTTGGATAAACCAAAAAAACAATAATATGTTAACTCTTTTACAAACAGACCCTTATAATGGGACAGATGCAGTATCTGGTGCAACCGCTGCAGGATTAGGGATCGGAACAATGTTCTTCGGCTTACTATGCTATATTTTCTATGGATATTGCATGTACAAAATCTTTCAGAAAGCAGGAAGACAAGATGCCTGGGCCGCTTTTATCCCGATTTATAACTCAATAGTGTTGCTGGAAATCGTGAAGAAACCCATATGGTGGATTATTCTTTTCTGTATTCCATTGGTAAATATCTATGCATGCTGGGTTGTCTATGACAGGCTGGCCAAAGGTTTTGCCAAAGAAACTCCTCTGTATACCATTCTAATTCTCTTTTTAGGATTTATCTTTATTCCTGTATTAGGGCTTGGAAGTGATACTTTTGACAGTAAACTGGTTCCCAATGATTAAAAAGAAAAAATAAAAAACTTAAAGACTTCAGAAATGAGGTCTTTTTTTATGAATGGTTCTTTGTATTGTAGAATTAATTGTACTTCTGTTTATTATTAATTCTACAGCTTTTGAATTATATAAATCATAATTTATTTTAAATTTGAAACGCAGACAATATGAAGGTTACCACTTTATGCACAGAATAAATATCTAGAATAAGTATAAATATTCTGTTTTAACTTTTCAGAATTTAAAAATGAAAAGTTGATAATGTGTTCATATCCTTATAAGTACATCTAAAAGAGTACTTTTTAAGTATTAGGTTAAGGCTTCACAATGTTGAAGCCTTTTATATTTTTTTAACAGTTATTAAGATTTTCTTATTTTTGCATAATTTTAATAACTATGATGAAAATATTAGTTTTGGGGGCCTTCTCTGTTGCCTCATTATATTTTGCACAAAGCTATCCTGCTTCTGCAATTCCTGAGAATTCCAAAAAAGAATAACATTCCATGAAAATTAATACTAAAATTACTGTAGCAGTGAGTTGTCTTGTGTTTAATATGTTTTTTACACAGCATAAATTCCTCTCTCCACCTGCCTTTGATGAAGCTGACCTTAAGAAAACGAACTCACTGATAGAAAAGGATGCACCTGCTGAGATACTCTACAATAGTGTTCGATATAATATCATGAATGATAATTCATTGGAAAAAGAATGGTACTCAAAAATTAAAATCTATGATAAAAAGCGCTCAGAAGATTGGCTTAATATAAGCATCCCTCTTCTTACTGATGAATCTCTGAGTAAATTTGAAGTTAGAATATATAATTTCTCCAATAATAAAGTCGAAAAGATCTTAATTGACAAAAAAGAGCAGCTAAAAGAGAATTTTACAAAAGGTATAAATATTTATAAGCTTGCCTTACCTAATATTTCAGACGGATCTGTAATAGAATACAGTTATAAAGTGACGAGTAATAATATATCCAATCCGGTATATTTTCTGGAGTATAATATTCCCGTTGTTTATCAAGAATATAATTTGGAATACCCTGATGCGCCTATTACTTATTCTTTTAACAGTACAGGAAGCATTATTAAACCAAAATATCATGTCTCCACTACCGAGGATCGTTTAGGAGCTTTATATAATGTTTTCAGATTTGGATATACGGATATGAAATCTATTCAGAAGGAAAAATATGTAAAAGATTTGGATAGATTCAGGGGGAAAATAAAACCTGAACTCAAAAGATTTTCAACCAAATATTTTACTTATAATGAGTTCAAAGACTGGAACAGCCTTGCAGACAGGCTTTATAACTTTGATGACTTTGGGAGTTTTTTAAAAGGTAATGTGAAAGATGTTCTTCCTGAGAATATTAAAACATATTATGAGCCTTTAGGAAGAGCAGATAAAATTTTCAATTTTGTCAAAGAAAACTATAAATGGAACGAAAAGACAGGAATAATGGCTTCCCAAAATTTAAGACAGCTCATAAAAACGAAATCTGGAAATAGTGCAGATATTAATCTTCTTTTGATTATGCTTTTAAGAGACGCCGGAATTGAGGCTAATCCTCTTCTGATTTCTACTGTTGACAATGGTATTTTAAATATTATTTCACCTAATGTTAACAACTTGAATTTTGTATTAGCATCAGTTAAAATTAATAATCAGACTTATTTTTATGATGCAACTTCCTTTAATTCTAAAGTGAATATGTTACCAGAGAGGGATTGGAATGATTTCGGGATTTTGCTGGAAGGAAAAAAAGGAACTTCACTTTCTTTCTCCAATACCAATATAAGTAAAAAAGAAATGAATATTAAAGCCAGCTTAGATCTGGAAAACTCTTTAGTGAAAGGAATTTTTACACAAAAGGATAGCGGGATGTATGCAATTAACTCTTATGATGAATTTGATATAAATAAGGACAAATATAAACAGGTATTTCCACTGCAATATAATATAGATGGGAAAAATGTGGAACCAAAGCTATTGGCTAATGGTGATTTTGAGACCCAGATGACATTTTCCGATACTAATCTGATGGATGTAGTAGGAGACAAAATAGTCATCAATCCAATCATGTTTTTAAATGCTGAAAAAGAATTGTTTGATCAGTCCCAAGAAAGAAAACATCAGATCGACTTTATTTCAGCTTTTAATAAAGAAAAAAGAATAGAGCTGGAAATTCCTGAAAATTATAAAGTTTCGAGCCTTCCGAAAGATAAAAAGATCGCTACAGATGACCAGGAAATATCTTTTTTATACAAGGTTGAAACGCTTGGTAACAAAATAATAATTACTTCAAAAATAGGTGTTGCCAGCCAAAACTATCCTAAAGAATACTATGCGTTTTTTAAACAAATCTGGAAAACGATCTCTGAAACGGAAAATCAAGTAATTAGTTTGGTAAAAAAATAAGAAAAAATTTTAATAATCTATTATTTATTTAAAATTAACAGTAATGATGAAATTTTTAATTTTAGGGGCTTTGTCCACAGCCTCATTATATTTTGCACAAAGCTATCCTGCTTCTGCAATTCCTGAGAATTTAAAGAAAAATGCTAATGTTGTTATACGAAAAGATTTTACAACTGCTCAGATAAATAAAGTTGATCAAATAAAATATCAGTATAATACGGTTACTACAGTTTTAAACAAAGACGGTAATGATCAGGCTACAGCCTATATTCCTTATGATAAGGCAAGGCGTATTTCAAATGTAAAAGTGACTATTTATGATGAAGCCGGAAAAAAGATTAAAAGTGTGTCAAAGTCTGATTTTCAGGATGTAGCAAATAACCCTCAGGGAATTTTTTATTCAGATAACAGAGTCTTAGTATATTCTTATACACCGGCTCAGTATCCTTATACCGTTGACTTTTCTTATGAAACGGATGATGAAAATACAGTTTTTATCCCTGACTTTGTGCCATTTACTTCTATCAAAACGTCACTGGAAGAAGCACAGTTTAAAATCATTAATACTTCAGGAATTGAACTTCGTACTAAGATATATCCGTCCAAATACAACTACGCTTCTGTTATAGAAAGCGGTAGCGCAAATGATAAAACCTATTCATACAAAAACGTACCTGCTATAGATGATGCTTTTATGATCCCGCAGCCTGTTAAAATATTACCTGCAGTAAACTTTGCCCTGGCAAAATTCAGTTTGGCAGGAAAGCAGGGAACTTTGAATAACTGGACAGATTTCGGAACCTGGATTTATAATGATCTTCTGATACCTGTTTCAGCTTCTACTCCTGCTATCAAGGCTGAAGTGGCATCTTTACAACTCCAGGGATCTGTAGAAGATAAGGTGAAGAAAATTTATCAGTACATGCAGAACAAAAGCCGTTATATTGCTGTGGCATTAGGAATAGGGGGTTGGCAGCCTATGATGCCGGATGAGGTTCAGAAAAAAGGCTATGGAGACTGTAAGGGACTTACGAATTATATGAAAGTCCTTCTGAACGAGGCAGGGATTTCATCCAATTATTGTATCATCACCTCTGGCCGTTCACAGGTTTCCTTTGATCCTGAATTTCCTTCTATGGGTGGAAATCACGTTATCTTGATGGTGCCGACTGAAAAGGGGAACATCTGGCTTGAAAATACTTCTCAGCAAATGGCTTTTAATCATTTAAGTTACAGTACAACCGATAGAAATGTACTGGTAGTGACCCCCAAGGGAATCGAACTTATCAATACGCCAGTATATAAAGCAGAACAAAATAAAGAAAAACAGGTGTTGAAAATTAACCTTAACGAGGATAACAGTATCGCCGGAACGGGAAACTTTTACTAT
The DNA here is from genome assembly GCF_024399315.1 of Chryseobacterium sp. MA9. NCBI lineage: Bacteria > Pseudomonadati > Bacteroidota > Flavobacteriia > Flavobacteriales > Weeksellaceae > Chryseobacterium > Chryseobacterium sp. MA9. The sequence goes on from NZ_CP075170.1 coordinate 4,952,662, forward strand.
ACAGGAAATCAGTATGATTATAATTTAAGGTTCGTAAATCTAAATCCAAAAGAGAAAAATGATGCGGTAAAAGCCAATTTTGACATTTTGAACTTTGAAAAAGTGGAAATGAAAAACTTTAACAATGACAGAGACAATGCTGTTATTACATACGATCTTGATTTTAAAACCAATAATTTCTCTAAAAAAGCAGGAAACAGCCTTTTATTCAGATCTGTACCCATTTTTTCTGATGTTGTTTATAAGACAGACGAGAACCGTGAACTTCCTTTTGAAGTCAATATGTCCTATGAAGATGAATATGAAATTGCTTTTATTCTTCCTATGGGCTATAAAGTTGATGAAACTCCGGATAATTCAAACATCACTTCTGAATTTGGGTCATATAAGCTAAGCTTTGTTAAAAGTGATAATCAGGTAAAAGTGACAAGAAAAATGCAGATCAATAAAGGTCTGTACCCAAAAGAAAAATACAATGACTACATAGGTTTCAGAAAAAAAATTCTGAACATGGATAATTCAAAAATTTTAATAACAAAAATATAACCATGAAAAAACTAATCGTATTGGTCCTTTGCTCTGCCAGTGCAATAATGATTAATGCTCAGAAGAAATACGAGTTTCTGAATCCTCCGAAATTTAATGATGCAGATTTGTCTAAGACAAAATCTTTATTGGATGAAAATGCTCCTGCTGAAATTCTGTATAAATCTGCTTACTTTATGGTGGATGCAAACACAGGGAATCTGCACAAAAGATATTATTATAGAGTTAAGATTTATGATAAAGATAAAGCTGAAGACTGGCTGAATCTTGAAATTCCTATTTATAATGTTGGGACTAACAGAGAATCACTAGGTAAATTTAAGGCTTTTACATACAATCTTGAAAACGGAAACACCGTTCCGGTAAAAGTGGAAAAAAGTTCACAATATAGAAGTAAAGAGAATAAATATGTTACTCTGACAAAATTTGCTTTTCCGAGTGTGAAAAATGGATCAGTCTTAGAATATCAGTATGAAATTATATCTCCGTTCCGATTTATGATTCCTGAAGTATTGATAGAATCTGATACTCCTTCACTGAACACAGAATATGTTTTTGATACGCCTATCAATATGTCATACAATGTAAACTATACTGGAGGAATTTCACCTAAATACAGGGAAATGGAGGAAAGGAATCTATACGGTACCCAATACAAAACCTTTAGATTTGCTTATGAAAACCTAAAAGGCTTTAAGACTGAAAAGTTTGTAAGAAATGACAGAAACTTCAGAACGAAGATCAGTGCAGAGCTGAACTCTACCAATTTCGGTGAGCTTAAACTATATTCGTCATCATGGGATCAGATTGGGAAAAGACTTTATGAAAGTGACGATTTTGGAGGGGAACTGAAACGAACAAAACTGGCAAAAGAAAATATGCCGGCAGGAGTTTCAGAAATGAAAACCGATCTTGAAAAGGCAAATGCCATTTTTTCATACGTCCAGAAGACTTTTACCTGGAATAAAGATAAAGGAATTTATACAGAAGATGGTATCAAAAAATTGTTGGAAACCAAGGTAGGGAATGCCGCAGAAATCAACCTTTTTCTGGTAATGATGCTTCGCGAAGCAGGTCTTAAAGCTGATCCGTTGGTAATTTCTACAGTGGAAAATGGATTGATTAATTTAGTGTCTCCCAATATTTCCAATATGAATTTTGTATTGGCTGCGATCAATATTGATAAGCAATTGCATATTTATGATGCTACCTCAAAACAATCCTCTCTGGATGAAATACCTCTTAAAAACTGGAATCAATATGGGATTTTGGTCACTAAAGAAAAGGCCCTGCAGATTCAAATGTCTAATTTGAAATCAAGTAATACTTTCCTTACAGTCAATGGTAAAATCAATGATGACGGAAGTATTTCCGGAACCTATTCGGACAGAGATACGGGGGCCTATGCGATGTATGTGAAAGACAGCTATGATGATAATGCAGAAAAATATAAAAAACAATATAAAGAAAACTTTTCTATGGACTTTACGGATATTGATTCAAAAGTTTTGGAAAATGGAGATTTTGAAAGCAGCATGAAATTCTCTTCAATGAACCTTATTGATAGAGTAGGAAAGAAAATGATCATCAATCCGATGCTGTTTTTAAACAAAAGTTCCAATGAGTTTGATCAGACGGAAGTTAGACAGTATCCCATCGATTTTGGATCGCCTATCACCAAAGTAAAAAAAGTTATTCTTGAAATTCCTGAAGGATATGTGATTGAGGAAATGCCTAAAGAAAAAAGAATCGTTACAGAAGATAAAGAAATAGCATATACCTATTCTGTAGAACAAAAAGGAAATAAACTGGAAGTAACTACCACAACAAAAGTTAGCAGTTCAGATTATCCGAAAGAATATTATCCTGCATTTAAACAAATCTGGGGGGTAGCCTCTAAATTTGAAAATCAGGTAATAAGCCTTGTTAAAAAGTAATATTTAAGAAAGCTTAAGCAAGATTTACAAAAAAAAATAAAGTTTTTTCAAAAACCATTCATCTTTTGAATGGTTTTTGTATTTGATATCAGAAATTAGAATTATGAAAAACACAATTGCTGTTATAGCATTATCTTCTTTCTTAGCAGTGACGGCCTGTAAAAAAAATGAAAAGGCAGGGCCAGCAGAAAAAACCGAAAATAAAACCGCTGAAGGATTTGTGGTAGATTCTGTGAAAGTGAATGATTCTACAAAGATTACAGACTCTTTAAAAGTGAGCTACACTTCAAAACTGTTGGTTTTCCCCTCATTAAAAGATAAAAAGCTATTAGACAGTATCTATTTCCAGAATGAAAAAATCAAAGACTTTTCCAAAGCAGGGCTTCAGACTTACCTTGATAAAGAAAAGAATGATTATTTCAATTCTATAAAAAATGATAATAAAGATTGGGTTTCAGATGTCACTTATGCTCAGAATTGGTATTCAAGCTCACATATGAATTTGATTTCCAATACAAATAATTATATGCATATTCAGTATGTAGGAAGCGGATATGAAGGAGGAGCCCATGACAATTATGGTTTTTCAGAAAGAGTTTTTGATCTTAAAAACAGTAAAAAATTGGAATTGAAAGATATTACTTCAATGCCTAAAAATAAAATTGAAGCAATTCTGATGAAAAATATCGATAAAATTAACAGTGGAACAATGGATGGTGATGGAGAAGTGAAAAACTCAGAAATGTTGCTAGTTGAGAAAATTCCAGCATCCGATAACTTCTATTTTGATGATAAAAACCTGTATTTCCATTACAGTCCTTATGAAATTGCAGCTTTTGCAGCAGGAGATATCACAATTCCTGTTTCATGGGAAGACCTGAAAGGAACGTTAAATGGTGAATTTAAAGAAAGAATGAAAATTAAGTAAATTAATGCTTCCAGATCAGGAAGCATTTTTTAATTTTGCGGTAATGGAAAAAGTAGCTTTTATTATCAACCCTTTTTCGGCCAAAAAAAACTATCAGCCGTTTTTGAACGAACTTAAAACAAAGGTAAACAACCCGTTGTATTATGTATCAGAATCTATTCCGGGAACAGATGAGTTTATTCAGGCCCATTTTGAAGAAGTGGATGTTTTTGTGGCCATTGGAGGAGATGGAACAATTTCTACAGTAGCCAAAAATCTGATTAATACAGAAAAAATTCTGGCTATTTTTCCAGCTGGTTCAGGAAATGGATTTTCCAATGAAACCCAGTTCAGTAAAAATCTGGATGAACTTTTAGAAAAAATAAAAACCAAAAACTCCAGAAAGATTGATACTTTTACGGTAAACGACAGGCTTTCTATCAATGTTTCAGGAACAGGATTTGACGGTAAGGTTGTCAAGGAATTTGAAAAAACAAGCCGTGGATTCAAAAACTATATCAAAGTTTCCCTAAAAACCTTCTTCAACTACAAACCCATCAAAGTAAAGTTTTTTGATGAAGAATATCAACAGTATAACGGACGGTATCTGATGATGAATATTGCCAATACCCGTCAGTTTGGCAACAACGCTTACATTGCCCCGAAAGCAAGTAAAAGTGATGGTTTGGTGGATATGGTTTTGGTGAAAAAGTTTCCTCTGACTTATTCTGCGCTGTTTGCTTTCAGAATGTTCACCAAAAGGCTGAAAGATGATGAATATGTCACTTATCTTCCGGTTTCCGAAATATCATTTAAAGTCAATACCAAAAACTGGCATCTGGACGGTGAATTCAATAAAATCAAATCACCGGTTCATGTGAAAGTACAGCCAGCGAGTTTGAGTATTTTGGTTTAAGGTTGCTAGTTGCTTTTTGTTGCCGGTTTTATTAGGTTGTCATTATTTTGAATCTTGGTTCTTGACTCTCCATCAAAACTCACTATTCACTTGCTAAGCAAAATTCACCATTGGCATCAATAAACGTAGCTAATATTTCACCGAAATCTCCTTAATTCCTAATCCCTGCAACCTAAAACCTACCATCTGTCACCTCTTACACCTCCAGCTTTTTCTCAACTTCAGCCGGATGATCCAGACAATATTGAAGCTGTTTTTTATCAAGCTGTTTTTCCCAGTTGGCAACAACTACGGTAGCTACAGAATTCCCGATTACATTCGTCAGCGCTCTGCATTCACTCATAAATTTATCTATTCCAAGGATTAATGTCATTCCGGCAATTGGAATTTCCGGAACTACAGCCAGGGTTGCTGCCAATGTTACAAATCCGGCACCGGTAACACCAGCTGCACCTTTTGAACTCAACATCGCTACCAGAAGAAGCATCAGCTGTTTTTCAATAGGAAGATGGATGTTTAATGCTTGTGCGATAAACAGAGAGGCAAGTGTCATATAAATATTGGTTCCATCAAGATTGAAAGAATATCCTGTAGGCACTACAAGACCTACAATGGCCCTGGAGCAGCCTGCTTTTTCAAGCTTTTCCATGATTCCCGGAAGAGCAGATTCCGAAGAGCTCGTTCCCAAAACAAGAAGGAGTTCTTCTTTAAGGTAAAAAAGAAGCTTGAAAATGTTAAATCCATTATACCATGCTACAGATCCTAATACCAGAACTATAAAAAGGATAGATGTGATGTAGAATGTACCTACCAGAAATATAAGGTTCAATACAGAGTGAAGTCCATATTTCCCAATCGTAAATGCCATTGCTCCAAAAGCTCCGATTGGGGCCAGTTTCATAAGCATATGAACGATTTTAAATACCGGAGTTGATAGATCCTGTAAAAAATCGGTTACTTTTTGGCTTTTTTCCTTTGTTAAAACCAAAGCGACACCCATTAAAATAGCAACCAGCAGAACCTGAAGAATATTATCACCCACCAAAGGACTGAATAAAGTCTCCGGAATAATATTCATAATAAAACCTGTAAGCGTTGATTCATGAGCTTTTGCCTGGTACTGTGAAACATCACCCGAAAGAGTAGAAGGATCTATATTTAAGCCATGACCCGGCTGTAAGATATTTCCTACCAATAATCCAATGATAAGCGCAAGAGTTGAAAATGTGAAAAAATAGATCATTGCCTTTATAGCAATTCTGCCTACCTTTTTCAAATCGGTCATGTGGGCGATTCCTAAAGTAAGCGTAATAAAAATTACCGGAGCGATAATCATTTTAACTAATTTGATGAATCCATCCCCCAGAGGTTTCATTTTTTCTCCTAATTCAGGATAAAATTTTCCAAGAACAATACCTGCAACTATTGCTATAATAACCTGGAAATAAAGCTGATTGTATATTTTTTTTGCTTTCAAAGAACAGTCGTTTTGTTTTTTTAAGGGCGAAAATTAAGAAAATTTATCTGAAAACATGACAAAAGTCATTGGAAAGATCTGTGGCAGCGCTTCAATCAATAAAAAATTCCGGCTTCATTCGTAGAAAGGCAGAAACCTTTTTAGAATGAAGCCGGAGTTGTATTATAATATGGATATATGATATTATTCCACTGCAACAGAGTCATCTCCACGGCCGTCTGCCACTGCATGGATGTTTCCGTTTTCGTCCAGGACAATCATTTCTGTTTTTCCAATGTATTTTGTCTTTTCAATGATGTAATTCTTGCTTTTCAACTCAGAAATTGTACTTTCAGGGAAGTTGTTTTCTACGGTAATGGTTTCCGGAAGCCACTGATGATGAAATTTTGGTGCATTCACAGACATATTGGCATTCAACTTAAAATCCACAACATTCACAATAGACTGGTATACTGAAGTAGGGATTGTGGTTCCTCCAGGAGTTCCTACCACCATATAAGGTTTCCCATTCTTAAGGAGAATAGTTGGAGTCATGGAAGAAAGCATTCTCTTGTTAGGCTGGATAGAATTGGCTTCTCCACCCACTGCCCCAAACATGTTTGGTACACCTGGTTTGATAGAGAAATCGTCCATTTCATTATTTAAAAAGAAACCAGCTCCCGAAACCAGTACTTTACTTCCATAATAGCCATTAAGAGTTGTGGTTACAGAAGCTGCATTTCCATCCTTATCCAATACGGAAATATGTGTTGTCTGCATAGATTCTTTAGGCTGCTCTATGATTTTACCCACTTCAGCACTCGGAGTGGCTTTGTCAAAACTGAAACTTTTCCATCTGCCTTTCAGATAGTCGTCGGAGATAAGATAAGAAGTTTTATCCTGGATAAAATCCGGATCACCCATATATTCTGCTCTGTCTGCATAGGCTCTTCTTTCTGCTTCAGCCATGATCTGAACAGCTTTTGTAGAATTTTGCTGATATTTTTCAAGGTTTTCAAAACTAGCCATTCTTAGCATTTGGGCAAGGAGAACACCTCCACTTGATGGTAAAGGCATGGTAACAACATCATTTCCTTTATAATCAAATTCCAGTGCTTTTCTTTCGGCAACTTTATAATTTTTTAGGTCTTCCAGGGTGATGATTCCGTTGCCTCTTTTCATTTCAGCAATCAAAAGATCAGCTGTTTTCCCTTCATAAAAACCTTTTGCTCCTAATTTCTGGATCAATTTCAAGGTTTCGGCCAGGTCTTTTTGAACCAATAAATCTCCAGCTTTCCATGGAGTATCTTTTACAAAAATGATAGAGGATTTATTATGTTTCTGAAATTTTTCTCTTTGGTTATTAAGCATTTCTGCTTCTTTATCCGTAATGGCAAATCCTTTTTCTGCAAGATCAATGGCAGGCTGGATAATCTTTTCCATAGGAAGTTTACAGTATTTCAGGGTTGCAAAGAATCCTGCTACACTTCCCGGAATACCTACGGCCAGTCTTCCGTTTTGGGAGAGATCAGTATCTGCTTTTCCTTTTTTATCAATGTACATGTCTCTGGAAGCCTTTTTCGGAGCTGTTTCTCTATAGTCTAGCGTGAATTTTTCGCCATTATTTTTTACTCCTACTAAGAATCCACCACCTCCGATATTTCCCGCCTGGGGATATACTACGGCAAGGGCATATTGTGTTGCTGTTACAGCGTCATAGGCATTTCCACCCATTTTTAAGATTTTGGCTCCAGCTTCACTGGCTAATGGATGTGCAGAAACTACAACTCCTTTATTTTTTACCTGTACTTCTTTGATAATATTAATATCTGTAAACTGTGACCAGGAAAAACTATAGGAAAGAAGAGTAGCAACTAAAACTATTTTCTTCATAAAATGATATTTTAAGACAAAAGTATCAATTTTAAAATAGAGTCTTATATCAGTGTAATAAATAAAATAAAGAAAATTATAATGATTTGTTTTATTGTTAAGTTATTTTGATGTTTATTATTTATTTTGTAATTAATTATAATAAATGTGTTGAAATATTTTCAAAAATTAATTATTTGTTGATTATTCTATTTATTCTTAATGTTAATTTATATACATTTGAAAAAAAAATACACATGAAAAAAAATTACCAGAAAATTGTTTTGGTGGGAGCCTTATTTTTTATTTCTACAAATGCTATGGCTCAAACTAAAGATTCATTGAGTGTTAAAAGCGTAGAAGAGGTGAAGATTACTGTTGGCTCCAGAAATAAAGCCAGAGTAGCTACTGATACCCCAGTGCCTGTAGATGTTATTAATGTCGGGTCACAGTCAGTATTAAGTCCGCAAACTGATCTTAATCAAATTTTAAATTACGCAGCGCCTTCTTTTACCTCAAACTCTACAACTGTAGCAGACGGGACAGATCATGTGGATCCTGCACAATTAAGAGGATTGGGGCCGGATCAGGTGTTGGTTTTACTCAATGGAAAAAGAAGGAATACTTCCTCATTGGTTAATATTAATGGTTCACCGGGAAGAGGATCTGTAGGAACGGATCTGAATGCTATTCCGGCGTTTGCTATTGAAAGGTTGGAGGTATTGAGGGATGGAGCTTCTGCACAATATGGTTCTGATGCTATTGCCGGAGTCATTAATGTTATTATGAAAAAAAACACCAATGCTTTTACGGCAGCCATTACCGGAGGCGGGTTTAATTCAAAAGGAGCTAATGATCATTATGGAGGATGGGATGGCGGAAAGTATCAGCTGGATTTGAATTATGGGACTAAAATCGGGAGCAATGGATTTATCAATTTTACAGGAAGTTTGTTGAGTAGAAATGATACGAGAAGGGCAAAAGCAGCTACCGGTGATATTTTTAATGCTTATAATGCTATTGAGCAAAGAGCATTGGAAGACGGAGTGAATATTTCATCTCTTTTTGGAAACATTAATAATACACCTAATACGACACAAATAATAGATTATATACATAAATATGCTCAAGATGTGAGCTATTTAACAGCAGCACAACAGGCAGGGATTCAATCGGCGAATACAATTTCTGGACTACAAGACCTTTTAAAGGTTGATGTTACAGAAAATGAACTTGCTTACAGAGGTTTGATAAGAGATGATTTTAATATGAGGGTTGGGCAGTCCAAGCTTGGATCAGGTCAGTTTTTTGTGAATTCTGAATTTGATATTTCCTCAACGGTTCGGGGGTATGCTTTTGGAGGGATTTCTTACAGAAGTGGTAATGCTGCCGGTTTTTATAGAAGACCCAATCAAAACAGAACCTCTACCTCTATATATCCAAATGGTTTCCTTCCGGAAATAGCCTCGGATGTTATAGATCTTTCATTTGCTGCGGGATTTAAAGGGAAGTTAGGAAATATTAATTATGATATTAGTAATACTTTTGGGCAAAACACTTTTGATTATACGATAAAAAATACAGCCAATGCCTCAATGCGATATCCGAATAAAACAGAATTTGATGCAGGAGGTTTAGGATTCTCTCAAAATACCATCAATGCAGATTTTGATACGAAAATAGACTGGTTAAAAGGCTTTAATGTTGCCTTTGGAGGGGAAATGAGGTTTGAAAAATATAAAATAGAAAATGGGGAAGAAGCTTCCTGGGCACTTTATGATATTAACGGAAATATCCAGACTCCCACAACAAATCCTCTCTTAAAACCTACAGATTTTTTTGGAGTTTATACTCCTCCCAATCCAGCTCTTCCAGTTGGCCCAAATAATCAAGGAGCAATTACTAGTACAAGACCAGGAGGTTCTCAGGTGTTTCCAGGTTTTCGCCCTGAGAATGCTCTAAATAAAGGAAGACATTCTGTTGCGGTTTATGTGGATACGGAATTGGATGTAACTGACAGATGGTTGCTGAGCGCTGCACTTAGGTTTGAAAACTACTCAGATTTTGGGTCTACATTCAATTATAAACTGGCAACAAGATATAAACTAACTGATCAGATCAATATCAGAGCAGCGCATTCTACAGGATTCAGAGCACCTTCCTTACAACAAATGTATTTTAATGCTACTGCTACACAGTTTGTTGGAGGTGTGCCGTACGAGGTGGGAACTTTTTCAAATGATTCTGATGCAGCCAGATATTTAGGAATTCCGCAATTGAAGCAAGAAGAATCAACGAGTTACTCTGCCGGTTTTACAGCTAAGATCCCACAAGCAAACCTGACATTTACAGTGGATGGTTATTATATTAAAATTAAAAACAGAGTGGTTTTAACTGATCAGTTTTCAAGACCCTCAGGAACTTATCCGGTGGGAAGTGACCTTGGAAATTTACAGGCTGCTTTTGATAAAGCTAATGCTAATGCAGCTACCTTTTTTGCCAATGCAATTGATACCCAGACTAAAGGTATTGAAGGGGTGATTTCGCATAAAGCAAAGTTTTCTGAAAGATTTTCTTTGAACTCAGACTTGGCAATTACTGTTTCGAAGACTAACAGGGTAGGAGATATTCATGGTTCCGATGTTTTAATCAAAGCCGGTCAGGTAAACAGGTATTATTCTGAATCCAGCCGTGTATATCTTGAAGAAGCTATTCCAAGATTTAAAGCTTCTCTGAATAATGCTTTAGAGATTGATAAATTCAGCCTGTTGTTGAGGAATGTTTATTTTGGAAAAGTTACAGATCCTAATACAATGGATGCCAACGGGGATGGAATTGTAAGTGGAGAAATTATTAATGGCCAGGCTGTTGCTACTGAACATCCGGTATGGGGAGGAAAAGTGATTACAGACTTATCTGTGGGATATAAATTTACCAAAAACCTTAAATTAACAATAGGAGCCAATAATTTATTTGATATTTATCCCGATAAAAACTATGGTCCGGCAGTTGTAAAAACACCTTCTTTGGATGCATCCGGTAAACTTGTATACGTTACTACTTCTACTATTGATCTTTCTAATCAGAATCAGTTTGTATACTCCCGAAATGTTTCTCAATTTGGAATGAATGGAAGGTTTCTTTTTGCCAGAGTGAATCTTAATTTTTAATCAATATTTTTCTTAGAATTATAAAAGGTATGCGAAAGTGTACCTTTTTTATTATGGTTGCCATGTTTTTTTTACTTTTGTACAATTCTAAAAAAATCTGAAAAATGGAATCCTATACGGAAAGAATACTGATTACAGGTGCCTTGGGACAAATTGGTACCGAACTTACGAACAGACTTGTTGAAATCCACGGAGCAGAGAACGTTGTTGCTTCAGGATTGGACAGATGGCAGGAAGGAATTACTTCTGCCGGACACTATGAAAGAATGGATGTTACCAATACACAATTGGTAAGACAGGTGATTCATGATTACGAAATTACTACAGTGTATCACTTGGCATCGCTTTTATCCGGGACTTCGGAAAAGCAGCCTATTTTTGCATGGAAACTGAATCTTGAACCACTGCTTCATTTTTGTGAAATGGCGAAAGAAGGGCTTCTGAAAAAGATCTTCTGGCCAAGTTCTATTGCTGTATTTGGAAAAGGAATTCCAAAGCATGATGTGGGACAGGATGTAGTATTGAATCCGACAACTGTTTATGGGATCTCTAAAATGGCAGGGGAGAAGTGGTGTGAATACTATTTCGATAAATATGGTGTAGATGTAAGAAGTATCAGATATCCCGGATTGATCTCATGGAAAACTCCTGCAGGTGGTGGAACTACTGACTATGCTGTTGAGATTTTCTATAAGGCAATTGAAGATGGAAAATATACAAGTTTCATTTCCGAAGATACAGGGATGCCGATGTTGTATATGGATGATGCTATCAATGCAACCTTGAAATTAATGGACGCTCCTAAAGAAAGTTTATCTGTTCGTTCTTCTTATAATTTGGGCGGAATGTCATTTACTCCAAAAGAACTGGCAGCAGAAATCAAGAAAGAAATTCCAGATTTTGCTATTGATTATAACCCGGATTTCAGACAGGCAATTGCAGATTCATGGCCGGCTTCTATTGATGATTCAGTAGCTAAAAAAGACTGGGGTCTGACTTATGATTTCGGAATTTCTGAAATGACAAAGGATATGATCAAGAATCTGAAAGTAAAATTAGGTAAGGATTAATAATGTAAAGTAAAACTTTAATTAATTATTATTTTAACATCTGATTTTTAACAATTTATATAATTTATATAAACTTTAATTTAAATGGTATTATTAACTTTTAACATCACCTGTATTGAAGCTGAAGCAAAAAACGGCTTCCAAATTACTGATGATGAACGATTGGAAATCATAGAAAATAATACCAGAGCAATTCTTAGAATTTTAGATATTCATGATATCAAATCAAGTTTTTTTGTAGAGGTTTCTCTAGTTGGAAAACTTCAAAGTTTAATAAAAGCAATTTCATCCAAAGGGCATGAAATTGCTTTTTATAATAAAGACTCGAGTCCTGAAGAAATTGAAAGTGCCAAAAAGAATATTCAGGATCTGCTGGAAAAACAGATCAGAGGAATACGTCAGAAAGATGTGAAAGTTGATCAGGAAATTTTGAAGCTGATGGAATTTAATTACGTCTCGAATATTGATAATGCCAATATTCTTTTCCCTTTCAAAAGGCTCAAAAGAGATACGGAAATTACAGAAGAGGATGGATTGAGTATTGTCCCTGAAAGTATCTCTCCCTACAGTCAGTTACCCTATAATGATTTTGTGTTTCAGATCCTGCCGATGAAGTATTACCAGAATATGGTTCTGGAAACATTGCAGAATGAAGAATTTGTTCTGATCTACCTGAACACATGGCAGTTTACAGATTTTAAGAAATACCGATTTGATATTCCTTTTTACCGGAGCTTATTTTCGGGCAAAAAAATGGAGGACAAATTAGATGCCCTCCTTACTTTTCTTAATGACAGGGAAATGGCTACTTCCCGTATGAAAGATTATATTTTTTAGGGAGTAGGTGTTAGGTTGCAGGGATTAGGAATACTATTTTTCGTGATGATAAATATTCAATTTCTAAACCTCTAACCTTAAACCTTAAACTTTGAACATTGAACTTTAATTAGCTCAGTTCAAAAAGAGTAATCTCTGGCAATACACCCACTCTTCCCGGATATCCCAATACTCCAAACCCTCTGTTTACATACAACAGTTTTCCTTCACTTTCATATAAATCGGCCCATTTTGGGTATCGGTACTGAACAGGTGACCATTTTATATTTTTAAGATCTAATCCAAACTGCATCCCATGCGTATGTCCTGAAAGGGTCAGGTGGATGTTTGCAGGGTGCTTTTTTACCACATAATCAAAGTGTGTGGGGTCATGGCTCATTAATATCTTTGTGGCAGATTCTGGTACCCCTTGTAATGCGTCGTCTATTTTTCCGAATTGAGGGAATGGTTTTAATCCCCAGTTCTCAACACCCAGAATGTATAGCTTTTCTCCGTTTTTTTCGATAACTCTATGCTCGTTTCTCAGCATATCAAAACCAGCCTGTTTTTCGTAACCGATCAAAGTATCAAGATTTTCTTTTTTAGCTGCAGGTGAAGCCCAGGTTACATAATCTCCGTAATCGTGGTTTCCTAATACCGCAAATTTGCCGTCTTTAGCCTGGATTTTTGAAAATAAAGGAATGAAAGGTTTGAACTCATCAGCGACGTTATTGACCATATCTCCTGTGAATAACACCAGATCAGGTTTTTGTTCATTGATCAGGTCAATGGCGTGCTGTAATTTGCCTGGATCAGAGAAACTTCCACTGTGAACATCTGAAATCTGGATTATTTTATATCCTTTGAAACTTTTCGGAAGATTGTTGAATTTTACTCTTACTCTTCTTACGGTATGACGGTATTTGCCAAAAGTAATTCCGTCTATGAAAAGAGCGGAAAGAACACCTCCCATTCCCAGGCCTACAATGCTCAGAAATTTTCTTCTTTCCGGGAAGAAATTTTCAGAAGATTGGGTAAAGCCGATCAGGTATCCTCCGGTTCTGATAATATCATCAATTAATAGAAACAGAACTACGAAGATTTTAGGAAGGATGAATATCAAAAATAAAGAGATCATGATCTGAGCCCTTACCGTACTTCTGTCTGATTTTTGGAAGTGAGTTACTTCGTAAGCGAAAATTCCATACACGGCTAGAGAGAGTACCCAATATCCGATTCTTATCCATGAATTATCAGTCAGTGTTCTGATAGCCTGATAAATATAAACTTCCAAAAACAGGAAGATTGCCGCGATGATTAAAAAATTCTTTTGCATGTTCTGATCAAAAAAGCACAAAGAATAACTTCCCTGTGCTTTTATATTTTTTTTGTTTATTAAATATTTTAAGGAAATCTGTAAACGAGCGCATTGATGTTCATTCCGGCACCTACCGAAGTCATAACAATGTTCCCTTTTTCTTTAAACGATTGACCCTCCATTTTTCCTTTAATTATTAAATCATACATGGTAGGAATTGTTGCTACAGAAGTATTTCCAAGATCCTGAATCGTCATAGGAGAGATCGCATGATCATATTCTTTGATGTCATAAAGCCTGTGAAGTCTTTCAATCATAGCGTAATCCATTTTCGCGTTTGCCTGGTGAATTAAGATTTTGTCTATATCTTCAATAGAAAGACCTGCATCTGTAATAGTGTCTTTGATGGCAACAGGTACGTTTTTAAGAGCGTATTCGTATATTTTTCTTCCCAGCATTCTTACATACAGACGTTTTTGGTCAACTTCTTTATTGATAGATGGGGCATTTTCAAGATAATTAAGCTCCGGACCATTGTCACAGATTGTGTTGTGGGCGATAATTCCTACATTTTCTTCATCAGTTGCCTTTACTACTACTGCTCCGGCACCGTCAGCAAAGATCATTCTGTTTCTGTCATGCGGATCTGTTACACGGCTCAATGTTTCACCTCCTATTACAAGAACTGTTTTTGCTACTTTAGCTTTAATTAAATTATCGGCCAAAATCATAGCTTCTACCCAACCAGGACATCCGAAAAGCATGTCATATGTCACACATTTTCTGTTTTTGATTCCCAGTTTATTCTTTACCCTTGCTGCCATTGTTGGCATGAAATCAGCATATCCGTTTTCAGTAACTTCTCCGAAATTGCTTGCATAGATGATATAATCTAATTCTTCACCGTCTACTTTTGCATCCTCAAGGGCAATTTTTGCAGCTTCATAACCGATTTGTGAGTTGGAAAGATCATCTTCAATGAATCTCCTGTTTTCGATTTCTGTAATCTCTACAAATTTCGCAATGGTTTCTTCCACAGGCTTTTCAATCTTGACACCATCCTCTGTATAGAACTCGGAATTCATAAAGTAATCTCTACCAATAACTCTGTTCGGAATATAACATCCAGAGCCAATAATGATCGTATTCGGCATTCGTTTATATGATTTTTTTAAAGATGCAAAGTTAATAATTAATATTAATAACGGAGAATTAAAAATATTATTAAATTTGCAAAAATTGTACTTTACAATCTATGAAAAACAACTCGTCCTTAAAAGGCTTACTTATTGCAGCTGTGGCGTTTATCGTTGCCTTTGGGATCTACTTCCTTTTTTTAGCCAAGAAGAATTATTATGTTGTAGATAATCCTACCCCGAATACGTATTACTTTAAGATCAATAACGGGTCTGAAGGAATCATCTCTGCCGGGCAGTATGTGCATGTGGATCTGAATAAAGGGAAAAACTCTATTCAGGTTTTTGATCAGAACAAAAAAATGCTGTATGATTCAGCATTTGAAGTGAATAAACTTCGTGGTTTGATTAATATTACCCATCAGGATTACTATGTAAATGATCAGTATTACGGATACAATCTTAAAAAAGATTCGTTGCTGGCGAACCTTGATAAAACTGTTATTGACGGAAAGGATTATTACGGAGGAGCAAAACGCTTCAATAAGCTTTACACAGAAGATTTTTATTACAATGTAGATGAAGATTATGATAAAGTGATCAAGAATATCCAGAAAGTGGAATCACGATCTAAAATCTTCAGAAAGCAGGATTACCTAAATTATTATAAAGAATATTACAAGTTTTAAGTTTTGACAAAAGATATCACCAAAGTTACTCCCTACAATTCAGAGGCTACTAAAAAAAGTCAGGTAGAGGATATGTTCGACAATATTGCACCGAAGTATGACCTTCTGAACCATGTTTTATCCATGAAAATTGATGTTTTGTGGAGAAATAAACTGGTAAGATGGATTAAAAATGATAATCCGCAGGAAGTGCTGGATGTGGCTACAGGAACGGGAGATCTGGCAATTACCATTGAAAAAGGAACCGGTTCTAAAGTAGTTGGATTAGATTTATCACAACAAATGCTGAATGTTGGCGTTATTAAAATAAAAAAACTTAAATTAGACGGCAAAATTTCCATGCAAAAAGGGGATGCAGAAAATTTACCTTTTGAGGACAATAGATTTGATGCCGTTTCCGTTGCATTTGGAGTAAGGAATTTTGAAAACCTTACCAAAGGTTTGGCAGAGTTAAGAAGAGTAGTTAAAGATAACAAAAGTGTTTATATACTGGAGTTTTCAAAGGTAGAGGGTTTCATGGGGCCATTTTATATGTTTTATTTCAAAAATATATTACCTGCTATCGGCAGATTGGTTTCTAAGGATAATAGGGCGTATACATACCTTCCGGATTCTGTAAATGCTTTTCCTTTCGGGGAGAAGATGAAACAAATTCTTTTAGATACGGGATTTAAGAAAGTAGAATATAAAAAATTAAGTTTAGGTATAGCCACAATTTATAAAGCAACAAAGTAACCTATGAATAAATTTCTATTAAAAGCACTGGTTTTAACCTCAGTAAATGTTGCCGTTTTTGCAAACGCGCAATTCAGAACCCGAAACAGAATGGATAAGTTGGAAGATTTCGACGAACAGAAATTCAGTTGGGGGTTTTATTTGAACGGGAACAGACTGGATTACCGCATTGTTTTGCATCCGAAATACGGGATGAATGATAATGAAAACCTTGTTACATCCAAGGAAAGCTATAGTTTCGGTGCCGGGCTTATTGCAAAATGGAGACTGAATGATTATCTTGATGTAAGGATAGAACCAGGTTTACAGTTTGCTCAAAGACAGTTGACTTTTAATACTCAATCCAATGACATTTATGCAGGTGGTTCTTTAACCAATCCTCCTTTTATGCCGTTCCCTTTGCAGGAAAAGGATAAAGTAAGAGAAATTAAATCTACATTAATTGACGTTCCTGTACTTTTGGAACTTCATGGACAAAGATGGTACAATTCAAGACCTTACGTTGCAGCAGGGGTTAACTATGTTGTTAACCTTCAGTCTAACTCAACTTCCACAGATGATAACATGCAGGGGATCTACAGATCAACTACCCATAACTTTGCATGGTCTGCAGAAATGGGAATCCAGTTTTATTTCAATAAATTTAAACTGACTCCTGCCATCAGAGGAACATTCTTCATGAACAATGAAAAAGTGGCAGATAATGCTACTACACCTCCTTACTGGGCATCTGCAATTTCTACATTACAGACAAGAGCAGTAATGTTTGTTCTGAAATTTGAATAAAAAATATTTCATTGAAAAATAGACGGGAGGTGCATTAGCACCTCCTTTTTTGTTGTTATATCAAAATATAGAGTGTTTTATTTTTGTTAGTGTTATTATTTTTTTATTTTTGCTTTTAGTTAGAATATACAAACCTGAAATGCTTCAAGATTTAGAAAACAATTTTTCAGAATTAGAGAGAAAGATTTCGACTCTGCAAAAGAACTATAAAAATCTTACGGAAAATTTAAAAGAATTAAATATTGAGCATGAAGAGTTGAAGAAGAAATATGATGAGGAAAGAAGAAAGAATCAGGTATTAGCAGAAGAACAAAAAAATATAAAACTTTATTCAGCAATATCAGGAAATCCTGAACACAATAGATTAATGAAAAACCATATCAACAGATTGGTGAAAGAAATTGATTTCTGTATTGCTCAGCTTCAAAACAGTGGATTATAATGGAGGTAAGGAGAATAACCGTCAACATTGCAGGAAGAGTGTATCCGCTGAACGTACCGGCAGCAGAGGAAGAAACTTTGCGTAAAGTAGGAAAGCAGATCGAGAATATGATTAAAGATTTTGAACAGAACTTCGATGTAAGAGATAAACAGGATGCTTTGGCAATGTGCGCCCTTAAACTGGGAACCAATGCAGAAGTAGTTTCTCTTAACTACGAAAAAAATATTAATTCTACCAACGAAAGATTAACGCAGATTAATCAGTCGTTGAATGAAATCGGGAAATAGATTTTTTTCCTGAAAAATTACTGCCTACAATAATTCTAACACATTAAAGGTAAACTCAACGCTAAACAATTACCGAACAAATGTCCATCGAATGGCGTGCCGGATTTCCGGATTACAGACAGTGGAAATCAGTTCAAATCGTGTTGATTAGGAGTTTACTCTCAATCTCTGGATTATTGTGGGCTTTTTTTATTTAACAAGGATATGAATACAATTAAAACTCAATATAAATTATGATAGAAGTTATAGTAGGTGTTGTTTGTTTAGTAATCGGGGCTGTAGTGGGAATATTTTTCTCAAAAAGCTCTTTGAATACTAAGGCAAAATTCATCATAGATGATGCTAAGAAAAACGCCGAAAACCTTATAGAAAAAGCTAATGTACAAGCTGAATCCATAAAGAAAGAAAAGAACCTTCAGGCAAAAGAAAAATTCCTGGAACTGAAATCTCAGCATGATGCAGACATTCAGTCCCGTGAAAAGAAAATGCAGGAAGTTGAAAAGAGAACGAAAGACAAGGAGCATAAGCTGAATGATGAACTTAGCAAGACAGGAAAACTTGAAAAAGATCTGGACAAGCAGATTGCGGACTATGCTAAGAAAACCGAAATCCTTGAAAGAAAACAGCAGGAATTAGATACAGCTAATGCTAAGAAAGTAGAAATACTTGAAAAAATCTCTAATTATACAGCTGAAGAAGCTAAAGCAGAATTGGTGGAAACCATGAGAGCGGAAGCAAAAACAAGAGCACAGGCACACGTTCAGAGTATCATGGAAGAAGCTCAGATGAATGCCAAAAACGAAGCGAGAAAAATCGTTATTCAAACGATTCAGAGAATCGGAACTGAGCAGGCTATCGAAAACTCAGTATCTGTTTTCAATATCGAGTCTGATGAAGTAAAAGGTAGAATTATCGGTAGAGAAGGTAGAAATATCCGTGCTTTAGAAGCCGTAACAGGAGTAGAAATCATCGTTGATGATACCCCGGAAGCAATTCTTCTTTCATGTTTTGATCCGGTAAGAAGAGAAATTGCAAGACTATCCCTTCACAGATTGGTTACCGATGGTAGAATTCACCCGGCAAGAATCGAAGAAGTAGTTGAAAAAACTAGAAAACAAATTGAGGAGGAAATCATTGAAGTAGGTAAGAGAACCATCATTGATTTAGGAATCCACGGTTTACACCCTGAATTGATCAAAATCGTAGGTAGAATGAAATACCGTTCTTCTTATGGACAAAACTTACTACAGCACTCAAGAGAAGTAGCAAACATTGCTGCAACTATGGCTGCTGAGTTAGGATTAAACGTAAAACTAGCAAAAAGAGCAGGTCTTTTACATGATATAGGTAAAGTTCCTGAGCAGGAATCAGAATTACCACACGCGCTTTTAGGAATGCAGTGGGCTGAGAAATATGGTGAAAACCCTGAAGTAGTAAACGCTATTGGAGCTCACCACGACGAGATTGAAATGAAGTCGTTATTATCTCCGATTATTCAGGTAGCCGATGCAATCTCAGGAGCAAGACCGGGAGCAAGAAGACAGGTATTGGAATCTTATATCCAGAGATTGAAAGATCTTGAATCAGCTGCACTAAGCTTCGATGGAGTATCCAGTGCTTATGCGATTCAGGCTGGTAGAGAACTAAGAGTAATGGTAGAGAGCGGAAAAGTGAACGATGAAGTAGCTTCTCAACTTTCTTACGATATCTCTGAGAAAATCCAGAATGAACTGACTTATCCTGGACAGGTAAAAGTAACAGTAATCAGAGAAACGAGAGCTGTGAATATTGCCAGATAATAGTCCGAAAAAGATATTTGATAAAAACCTTTCAAGAAATTGAAAGGTTTTTTATTTTTATCAAAACTTAAAAATGCAAGAACTGTCTATGTCTTCAAAACTGAAGTACATTTTTTCTATTCCCGTTATTATTTCTGCTTTAGGCTATTTTGTAGATATTTATGATCTCCTTTTATTCGGAATCGTTAGAATACCAAGTTTAAAAGCTCTGGGACTTAATCCGGATGCTGACGGAACCTTTATTCTGAACTGCCAGATGGTGGGACTTCTCATCGGAGGTGTTTTCTGGGGTATTTTCGGAGATAAAAAAGGAAGGCTTTCCGTACTCTTTGGATCTATTTTAGTGTATTCCTTAGCTAATATCGCTTGTGGTTTCCTTCCTTATTTTCCAAAAGAACATTTATTATACCAATATGCCGGTTTGAGGTTCATTGCAGGCATAGGTCTGGCCGGAGAGCTCGGAGCGGGAATTACGCTGGTTTCTGAAAGTCTGCCGAAGAGTTTAAGAGCAATCGGGACCTCGGTTGTTGCCGGTTTTGGATTAATGGGAGCTGTAGTGGCTCAGCTTACAGTAGAACTGGCTGGTGGCTGGAATATTTCTTACATTATCGGTGGGATTATGGGAATTATGTTATTGATACTGAGAATAAGTGTATCCGAATCCGGAATTTATAAGAATATTGAGCACAAAAACGTTTCAAAAGGAAATTTTCTATCCTTTTTTACCAATAAAGACAGATTGACAAGGTATTTAAAATGCATTGCTGTAGGATTGCCTACATGGTATTGTATAGGGATTCTGGCTGTTTTAGCCAATCAGTTTGCTCCTGAATTAGGAATTAAAGAGATCAACCCCGGAAAAGCAATTATGTGGGCGTATGTAGGGATTTCTGTTGGTGATCTATTGAGCGGATTTATTTCCCATGCTTTAAAATCCCGTAAAATGGCCATCTTCTATATGCTGATCTTTACCCTGATCGGAGTGGCAATTATGCTTTTTGGCAATACCAATACAGAAACAAAATACTATCTGTTTTGTGTATGGCTTGGCTTCGGGACAGGATATTGGGCCATGTTTGTGACACTGGCAGCAGAACAGTTCGGAACTAATATCAGAAATACAGCAACGACAACCGTTCCCAATATGGTAAGAGGGTTGGTTCCGGTTATGATTTTTGCTTTTGATTCCCTTAAAGGACATTTTCCGGTTGTGGAAAGCGCGGCCATAGTGGGAGTGGTGGTATTTGGACTTGCATTTTATTCCTCGCTTACTATTTCGGAGACCCATGACAGAGACCTGGAATTTACGGAATAATTTGAACTGTTTAAATAATAAGACTGTTCTATTCCTTATTTTGAATATAATAATTACATTAGAATCAATAAATTATTAATTTTCACATTAATTTTTGTTGCGTGTAATTAATATTTGTTTAACTTTGAAATGTAACTAAAACTATATTGTTTAATCAAACTAAATCTCATGAACATTATGAAAAACGCTAAAAAATTAAGAAAGCAAGATCTGAAAAACATCACTGGAGGAATAAGCGGAAACCCTGATTTATCTCTTTGCGGATGCAGCTGCTCAGGAGCAGTAACAGGACCATGGTATTGCGTACAGTATATCGGTTGTCCACAGGTTTATACTTGTGGTGAAGCCGCAATCTAAAGAAAATTATTTCAATACGAAATAAACATTTCCACATTTAATATGCAGAACCCTTTTGAGATCAAAAGGGTTCTGCTGATTTTAATGAATAATGTAAAGAAGGCTGCCAATACTTATAGTAACCCATAGAAGAACTGCTGTAACCAGAGGTTTTAAGCCAATTGACTTCAGTGTCTGAATAGAAAGGGTAGAGCCAATGAAAAACAAGGTAAGATTCAGTCCGGATTTTGCTAAAACAGTTATTGAAGTACTTAAACGGTCAAGAAACGGGAAATACGTATTCAGAAGAATGGCTATAATAAAATATCCGATGAACCACGGAATTTTTATTTTGGAATCTTTACTTTTAAAAATGAACATCGTAATCAATGAAACCGGAATAATCCATAAAGCACGGGCAAGCTTCACTGTAGTTGCTATTTTCAAAGCTTCATCTCCATATTTACTGGCGGCACCCACAACAGAGCTTGTATCATGAATTCCCACTGCGCACCAAAGTCCAAACTGTTCCTGTGAAAGATTCAACAAATGTCCTATGGCTGGGTATACAAACAATGCAACAGAATTTAATGTAAAAACAATAGCCAGTGCAAGTGAAATCTGTTTCGTGCTCGGCTTGATGATAGGAGATACTGCAGCAATGGCACTCCCTCCACAAATAGCTGTTCCCACAGAAAGAAGATAAGATAAAGGTCTTTCCAATTTAAATACTTTTCCCAGGAAATAACCCAATACCATTACTGTAACAATACTTACAACCGTTAACATCAGTCCTGTTTTCCCGGCATGGAGGGCTTCATCCAGTTTCAACCCGAATCCCAGACCGACAATCGAAATCTGCAGCAGCAAATGAATATAGTGATGAAGGTGTTTCTCAAATGGATTTCCTATAAAAACAGCTAGGGCAAATCCCAAAGCCAGAGCAATGGGTGAAGATATAAGCGGAGTAAGACATAGAACTGCTAATACAATAAAAAATACTTTCCGGGTCATTTCATTTTGGATGAAATCTTTCATAATGCGAACTTTTAAAATCTGCATCAAAATTCCGGAAAATAGTATTACAAAGTAAATTGTATTTTGTTATATTGAATAACTAAAAGTTATAATTAAAATGTAAAATGTATTTCGGATAATCAGCCATAGTAGCTGCCTGGTCATTAATACTTTTTACATTAATACCTTGTACATCGTGCCAATCACTTACTCTGCAAATCTTAGGAAAAGCTTAATCAGCTCAGATTGGTCGCCTTTAGGCAGAATAAAATGAAAGTCTCTTTCAATGCTGAAGTTTTTAATGTCAATGACAGTCAGAACATTGTTTTTAAGTTCATTCAGGATGGTGCTGATAGATAGAAATGCCATACAATCTGAGTGAAGAAGATAGTTTTTAATACTTTCACTGCTTCCCAGCTGCATGACGGTATTCAATTCGTGGATATTAATTTCTTTCTCTTTAAGTCTGTTTTGTATAAACTCAAGAGTTCCGGAACCCTGCTCTCTGAAAATCAAATCCAGATGATAGAGATCTTTTAAGTTTAAAGTTTTATGAGCAAGAGGATGATCTGATTTTGCCGCCAAAACAATTTCATCAGGCTTAAAAGTCCTGTATTCAAAATAAGAAGACTGTGATTCTCCTTCAATAATACCAAGATCTATTTTTTCTTCTTTTAAAAGTGTTGAGATTGTTTCCGTATTTCCAGTAAGAAGCTCAATCTTAATATCTTTATAATAAGAATTGAATTTAGCTAAAATTTCAGGTAAAATATACTGTGCAATGGTTGTACTGGCCCCGATAATCAGTTTTCCTTTATGCTGCTGATTGATCTGGCTGATTTCAAACTCCACGTCACGGTAGATACTTCTAATCTTTTCTGCGTGTTCGTACAGAATCTTTCCACTCTGAGTCAGCTGAATAGAAGTTCCTTTACGGTCAAATAGCTTGGCGCCTATCTGAGTTTCAATTTCTTTAATGTGCTTGGTAACAGCGGGTTGTGAAATGTGAAGCTCTTCTGAAGCTTTAGTGAAACTTAATCGGGAAGCCACCGTATGGAAAACTTTTAATCTGTAATCGAACATGGGGTAAAATTACGAATTATAGTTGGAAATGGAGAAAGAGGTGTTGGTGAGTTTGAGAGTGGAAGGGTTTGAGTGTATAGCGAGGTTCGGGTTTCGGGATACGAAGTTCGAGGTTTAAGGTTGTGAGTAACCAGCAATTAAATAACCAGTAACCAGTAACCAGCAACAAAAACAACTCATAAAAAATCCGAAACAGACTTATCCTGTTGACTTTCAAATCTTCTGTTTTTTGCTTCTCCGATTTTCTGTTTGGTATAAATACTGTTGTTCCCTGAAAGAAGATAAGATACAACACAGGCAATAGCCACATACACGCCGCATTCTGTTCCAAATAATTCAATTCCCATCAGCATACAGGCTAAAGGAGTATTGGTGGCTCCTGCAAATACAGCTACAAATCCCATTCCCGCCAGTAATCCGAAAGGTAGAGGAATAAAGAGGGACAAAGCACTGCCTAATGTTGCCCCGATGAAGAACAATGGGGTAACTTCTCCACCTTTGAATCCAGCTGAAAGTGTGACAATCGTAAAAATCATTTTTAAAGCAAAATCATACAAAGGAAGCTGCTTTTCAAAAGATTCTACAATCACAGGAATTCCCAATCCGATATATCGGGTGGTGCCCATTGCAAAAACTGCCAAGGCAATGATAGTTCCTCCTACAACAGGACGAAGTGGAGGATATTTGATTTTTGATTTGAAAACAGAGCCTATCCAATGGATGAGTTTGCTGAAAGCCGCGGCACAGATTCCGAAGACTATTCCTGCCAGAATGCTGTATAGAATTGGCAAAAACTCAAGTTTCGGGATGAAATCAATATGATAATGGGTATGTTTTACATTCCAGAGATTAGTAGCCCAGTCCGCCAGAATTGCAGAAGCAAATGCAGGAAAGATGGCATTATAACGAATTCTTCCGATCAGAAAAACCTCAAGACCAAATACCGCTCCCGCCAGTGGAGTCCCGAAAACAGAACCAAATCCGGCAGCAATAGCAGCAATAATCAATATTTTTCTTTCATTTCTGTCAAGCTTAAAAGGTTTTGTAAGCTGATCAGCAATAGCACCTGCCATCTGAAGAGCTGTTCCTTCACGGCCGGCAGAGCCTCCGAATACATGAGTTGCCATTGTTCCGAGATAAACAAAAGGTGCCATTTTAAACGGAATAATTCCTTTGGGTTCATGAATAGTATCAATCAGCAGGTTGTTTCCCGCTTCAATATCTTTTCCGAAATAATAGTAAAGAAGTCCTATCAGGAATCCAGCTGCCGGAAGCAGTGCGATCAGCCAGAGATGATTTTCCCTGAAATTCGTTGCCCATTCCAATGATAGTAAAAATCCTGCTGAAGCGGTTCCCACCAATGCACCAATAATAATACTGATGAACAGCCATTTTAAAATATAGAGCAGAGCTGGAAATTTTCTGAAGAAAAAATGAGTGTGAAAAACTGCTTTTTTACCAAGTGTCCTTTGATGTTTTGACATAATAATCCTGATTAGTTATTTGTTAATAATCTTTTAATCAGGCGTCATCAGCTTTTGTAAAGCGGTTGGGTAAGGAAGAACACCATTTCCTTTTGCTTATGCAAATATAAAGAGAATTTGTTTTTCAAAAAGAAAAATAAATACAAATTTTATATTGAACTTTAGTTTGTTCTGTGCTATTTGTGAAAATATTAGTGTTTTTTGTGTTTGAAATTTTATTCTTTATAATGAATCGCCTTATCGATTTCAAGCGGATTATTATATTTTCTTATCACCTCCTGCATGCTTTTGGTTTGCGTATTCAGTTCATCCACATTATGGATTTCTTTTCCGTTGATATTAATTTTAAGATCATTGTTAGCTTTGCTAAAGTTGTTTCTTTCGAAAGCAAAAGGATCATTATAAAACTCCATGATCAGTTTATGCTTCTGTTTTTCATTGATAGAAATAGCTTTATTTCCGAAATTGGATTCAAGAAAATCATCTGTAGGATAAGCTTGTGCTAGTTCCTGGCTTTTGATAAGATGATAAATGAAATTTTTCTTTGTGTCAGACAGTTCAAAGATTAACCCCGGTAATCCACGGAATTTAAATGGCCCTTCATTAAAGGGAATATCTTTACAGAACCATGCAGTCCAGTTTCTTCCTCCGAATCGGGTAGTTGCCTTTTGTACAGTATAATTTTCTACTTTCCTGGTTTCATTAGAAATGGTCCAGTTTATTTTATCTGTAGTTTTAAAAGAATAATACCCATTTTTGATATTGATAAAATTTTCATTCTCAAAAGAATTAACCTTTCTTTTCACCACCTGTCCGGACATATCCGTATGGCTGGTATTCATACCGAATTTCTTATTTAACGAATCTGTAGTCATAAGATTTCTTCCGTAAAATTTAACCTCTTTTGGGGTAATATCCAGAATCATGTTCAGTTTTTCATAAGTGGTGTCTGTAGAATCCATCTTATATTGCAGTTCATAAATAAACCGATGTGTCTGAGATTGGATCAAAGCTACCATAAGCAATGCCATTAAGGTGAAAATACGTTTCATATATGTGGTTGGCTGTTTTTTGTTGCTAGGTGCTGGTTATTTTTTATTGCTTCCAGCATCCCGAAACTTGGTCTCTATAAAAAAGGCTTCATCTCATCCTCAATCTGCGTTCTCAGTTCCATCAGGCGTCTGGCATACATCTCCAGTTGTTTTTCTTCCTCTGTTTCTGGCGTCCACTTGGGTACAGGCAGTTTTTTGCCATTTTCATCTACTGCAACAAAAACGATGATACAGTGGGTTTTTTTCTCAAAATTCGGCTGTTTCAGGTTTCTGGAAAAGACATTGATGGCGATATGCATACTTGAGGTTCCGGTGTAGATCACCTGAGCGTCAACTTTTACCACTTCACCAATTTTAATAGGGTCATAAAAACGGATTCCGCCTACATAAACGGTGACAGAGTAATTGCCACTCCAGGTAGTCGCACATGCATAACCGGCCTGGTCAATCCATTTCATAACACTTCCTCCATGTACATTTCCTCCGTAATTAACATCTGAAGGCTCCGAAATAAACTGAAAAGTAATAGGCTTGTTCTGCATCTTTATAAAATTTTAATAAAGTTATTTAATAATTTCCAAAGTTTTAGATTAAATCCTACTTTTGAAAGACGAAAATTTCGATGAAAGAGAATTTTAACAAATAACAGATTTAGAAACCGTAATGAAGAAAGTATTTTATCTCAACACATGTGATACTTGCAGAAAAATTTTAGCCCAATTTGATCTTACAGACTGGGAACTTCGCGAAATCAAAAAAGAGCCAATAACGAAAGAAGAGCTGGCGGAAATGCATAAAAAAACAAAATCATACGAAGCGTTGTTCAGTAAAAAATCCACTCAGATCAAATTGAGAGGATTGGATGTAAAATCCTTAACAGAAAAAGATTTTAAAGAGTTGTTGCTGGATCATTATACTTTCCTGAAAAGACCTGTTTTTATTACAGATAAGGAAATTTTCGTAGGAAATGATAAGAAAAATGTTGAAGAGCTGCAGAAGTTCTTTGATGTAAACTAATAGATAGAGCTTTAAATAGTTAATCTGTCCGGTTTAATAATGATTTTTCATTATAGAACCGGATGTTTTTATTTTATTATATGTTGTAAGTTGTTGGTTTGTAGTATTTTTATTGTGATTTATAACTATATTTATAATCATTAAAATTAATAATATGAAAACAAACTTTTCAAAAACAAAGAATCTTAACAGATCAGCCTTAAAGGAAATTAACGGTGGATTAATACCACCTCTTGCAAACTGCTTTACTTTATGCGGGCCTGCAGGTGGAGTAATTTCCAATACACCGGGAGTAGGCGATGCCTGTAGCCCGGACAGAAAAGTCTGCTGTATCTGTAATTAAATGTAAAAAAAGAGGCTGGTATGGTCTCTTTTTTTTGTTTTTAAAGGTTAAATCCTAACTTTACTCTTCTTAATTTTACTATTTAAATGGAACAGATCCGGACCTATTTTGAAAAATCCGTTGTAATGTCTGATCAGGATTGGGAGTTATTTTCATCAAAACTGGAAAGACAGAAACTTCCTCGGAAGCAACATCTGATCACTGCCGGAAAGACGGAAAATTATCTTGCTTTTATAGAAAAGGGAAGTGTAAGGTTTTATATTCCCGGGGAAGAGGATGATTTTACATTTTCATTTTCGTTTGCTGGAGAGTTCGTAAGTGCTTATGATTCTTTTCTTACGAGGAAACCCTGCAGTTATCATATTCAGGCGCTTGAAGAAACTGTTCTTTGGCGTATTTCACATCAGGATCTCAATACAGTCTATGAGAAAACAGAAATAGGAAATAAAATTGGAAGGCTCGCCAGTGAAGGGCTTTATCTGGATAATTTTAAAAGAGAAATATCTTTGCTGACCCAAACTGCTGAAGAGCGATATCTTGTTTTATTTACAGAACAACCGGATATTTTAAAGTACATTCCTCTGAAGTATATTGCATCTTATATTGGAATTACTCCACAAGCCCTCAGCAGAATCAGGCGTAGAATTTCTTAACCTGGGTTCATTGTTTTGCCTGAACGGATGGCAGAACTTTGCAAAAAAAGAAATGCCTGAAGCTATTTTACCTATCGTTCTGATCATCTCTCTGATCATTTTTAAACTGACCCGTAAAGAGTATGAATTTGCTCTTTCGGCCAGAATCGCTATGGCAGGAATGCTTTTAACTGCCGGAATTGCCCACTTTGTATATACACAGGGAATGGCATTGATGATTCCTGAAATAATACCTTATAAAACGGAAATGGTTTATGTAACCGGTGTTTTGGAAATTATCGGAGCTGTAGCATTGCTGATTCCGGGATTTAAGAAAACCATAGGCTGGCTGCTTGTCGTATTTTTTGTTCTCATCCTTCCGGCTAATATATATGCAGCATTGGTACATGTGAATATGAAGTCGGGTGATTTTTCAGGAAGTGGAGTGTCTTATTTATGGTACAGAATTCCACTTCAGCTGGTTTTTATAGGCTGGGTTTATTTTTCCTGTATCAGAATTCCGGTAAATATGAAGCCTGAATTGGATGTATAATGAAGAATAAAAAAAGGATGTCTCAAAGTAGAGAACATCCTTTTTTGTCAATATCTTTTTGAACAATTATACAAAAGGAGCTTTTACCACTTTTGCGGGAATGTTCTTGTTTCTTACCTGAATAAAGATTTCAGATCCTAATTTGAAATGAGGTTTGTCAACATAAGCAAGACCCAAACCGATCTTTTTCATTGGAGACTGTGTTCCTGAAGTTACTTTTCCGATCACGTTTCCTTCAGCATCTACTACAGGATAATCATGTCTTGGAACTCCTTTATCAGTAAGTTCGAAAGCTACTAGTTTTCTTGTAACTCCTTCTTCTTTCTGTTTGGCGAAAGTATCTTTAGAAACGAAATCTTTGTCAAACTTAGTGATCCATCCTAAACCAGCTTCAATAGGAGAAGTCGTATCATCAATGTCATTTCCGTAAAGACAGAATCCTTTTTCTAATCTTAAAGTGTCTCTGGCAGCTAACCCACAAGGAATAATTCCTTCTTCTTTACCAGCATCCATTACCGCATCCCAAAGTTTTTCGGCACTTTCGTTATTGAAATAAATCTCAAAACCACCGCTTCCTGTGTATCCAGTGTTTGAAATAATCACATTATTTTCTCCTGCAACACTTCCCACTGTGAAATGGTAGTAAGGAATTTCTGAAAGATTTACCTCTGTAAGCTTTTGAAGAATTTCAGTCGCTTTAGGCCCCTGAACTGCCAATAATGACATCTTATCAGAAGCATTGGTCATTGTAGCCCCGAAAGTATTGTATTTTGAAATATGATTCCAGTCTTTGTCAATATTGGATGCATTTACAACCACGAAATATTTGTCATCTTCCATTTTGTAAACGATAAGGTCATCTACAATCCCTCCGTTTTCGTTCGGAAGACAAGAGTACTGAGCTTTTCCGTTTTCAAGTGCATCTACATTGTTGGTAGTTACAAACTGTAAAAGGTCTTTTGAACCCGGCCCTTCGATGAAAAACTGTCCCATGTGGGAAACATCAAATAATCCTGCTTTTTCTCTTACTGCAAAGTGCTCTTCTGTAACCCCTGAATATTGAACAGGCATTTCAAAACCTGCGAAAGGTACGATCTTAGCTCCCAAAGAAACATGTTTGTCGTACAAGGCTGTTTTCTTCATATTTAATTTTTATTTCTTTATTTTAAAACTGTTAAAAGTCTCATTGAATTGGGTCATGTAGTTTCCGTTCCAGAATTTCTGGCCACAGTTGATGGAAACTAAGTATAAGTTTTTGTCTTTTTGAAAAACTTTGGTGATCCAGAACAGCTTTTCTTTTTCATCAAAGTATTCATATAGATATTCTGTATATCCTTTTTGGCTTCTTTTATCTTTTACTTTGTCCTCTTGATCTTGTGAATGATAAAGTGCCAGGATGAATTTTTTAACTTCTTCTTTTGAAAGTGCTAAATCATGATATTCCGAAATCGTAATAGCGCCGATCTGGCTGGTAGGAAAAATATTGATGATCTCACTGTCATTTGTAGATCTCCAGCCGTCAGGAACATGAATAGAGTAGTTGGAATTTTCATATACTTTTGCTTTTTGGGCAAAAAACAGGCTTCCCGTTAAAATTGCAGAAAAAAACAATATTTTTTTCATCATTAAAAATGGTGTTTATATTCTTCGAGGATGATTTTGAACCATTCGGTAAAGTTTTCAGGATGTTCGGAAATTTCTTTATCCAGATCTTCCATAGAAATGAATCTTACTTCTTCCACTTCTTCTTTATTTAAATTGAAATCAGCTTCGTGATTTCCCACAAATACATGATCCAGCTCGTGCTCCCAAAGGCCGCTACCTACATCTGCTTTATAAATAAAATTGAATTTTTCCGAAAGTTCTGCCTCAATTCCGAGTTCTTCCTTTAATCTGCGTATTGCCCCTTCCTTATAAGTTTCACCATGTCTTGGGTGTGAGCACACAGCATTGGTCCATTGATTGGGAGAATGGTATTTTCCTGAAGCTCTTTTCTGAAGAAGCATTTCTCCTCTACTGTTGAACAGAAATACAGAAAAAGCACGGTGTAACAGGCCATTGATGTGAGCCTGCTGTTTTTCCATCAGTCCTAAAACTTCATCTTCAGGATTTACTAAAACTACAAATTCTTCCATTCCTACAAATGTAAGAGTAATAAATGTATTTTGGAAATTTTTAGATAAACATCATGCTTTTTGTATAATGTTGAGAAGGCAGAGTATGTTTTCGGCAAATCTGCAAATTCACTTTGTCTTTTTTATCTGTTCTTTATTATATTACTCATAAAAAGAAACATCAAAACGAAAAATTTTAACTATTTGTAATAAAATGATTAATAAAATATTGATATTATTCTTTAAATAATAGTTTTTGTAGTATATTTTTAACTTAAACTAAGATTAACGTGCCTGATAGTTGTAAAAACGCTAACTTTGTTACTTAATATTTAGTAATGGAATTAGAATACATTGAACACATTAGTCCTATTCTAAAGGATGGCGTAAAAAATTACTTAATAGATATCGACGGAACCATTACAGATGACGTTCCCAACGAAGAACCGGAAAGAATGGTTACCTGCGAACCTTATCCTGATGCATTGGAAACTGTCAACAGATGGTATGATGAAGGGCATCAGATCTGCTTTTTTACTTCAAGAACCGAAAATCTGAAACAAATCACCATAGACTGGCTGGATAAGCATGGCTTCAAATATCACAGCGTACTTTGCGGAAAACCAAGAGGGGGAAACTATCACTGGATAGATAATCACCTGGTAAGAGCTACAAGATATAAAGGAAGATTTACAGATTTGGTAGAAAAGCAAGTGACCATTGAAGTATTCAAAGAAGACGGCGAATAAAAATATAATTCAAAGATTTAAAGATTAAATGTGAACCAGTTCCTTTAATTTTTAAATCTTTCATTTTTTAATATACTTGATATTTTATGAAAGTTTTAGCAAACGACGGCCTGGATCAATCTGGAATAGATGCATTGACAGAAAAAGGCTTTGAAGTGATTACTACAAAAGTTCCACAGGAATTTTTGGTAGATTATATTAACGAGCACAAGATCCGTACTCTATTGGTGAGAAGTGCTACACAGGTAAGAAAAGATATTATTGACGGATGCCCATCTATCGACATTATTGGCAGAGGTGGAGTAGGTATGGATAATATTGATGTAGACTATGCAAGAGAAAAAGGGATACATGTGATCAATACGCCTTCAGCTTCTTCGGAATCAGTGGCTGAACTTGTTTTTGCCCATTTATTTTCCGGAGCAAGATTTCTTCAGGATTCCAACAGAAAAATGCCTTTGGTAGGAGATACTGAATTCGGAAGTCTTAAAAAAGCATATGCTGCCGGTATCGAACTGAGAGGAAAGACTATTGGTATCGTAGGAATGGGAAGAATCGGTCAGGAAGTGGCAAGAATTGCTTTAGGACTTGGGATGAGAGTGGTTGCGGCTGATAATAATGTAGGAAAAGCCAGCATCAAAGTAAAGTTTTATAACAACCAGTTTATCAATGTTGATATAGAAACAGAACCATTACAGGAGGTTTTAAAACATTCAGACTTTATTACGCTGCATGTTCCGGCTCAGAAAGACGGCTATATGATTGGCAAGAATGAATTTGAAATAATGAAGGACGGAGTAGCTGTTGTCAACTGTTCCAGAGGGGGAGTTATTGATGAAGCAGCGCTGATTCAGGCATTGGATTCCGGTAAAGTAAGATTTGCAGGATTAGATGTTTTCATTAATGAGCCAACACCTTCTAAAGAAATCCTTAATCACTCTAAAATCTCCCTTACTCCTCACACGGGAGCTTCTACTCTTGAAGCACAGGACAGAATAGGACTTTCCCTTGCTGAGCAGATTTCAAGTATTTTACAGATTCAATAATCTGGAATGATATAGCAAAAGCACCTCCATGGAGGTGCTTTTACTTTGTAGATTGTTATCAGGTTTACTGATTATATATTTTTGCTTTTCAACAAATCTCTGATCTCTGTCAGTAATTTTTGATCATCTGTAGGTCCTGCAGGAGCCGGAGCCTCTTTTTTGTTGACTTTATTGGCTAATTTGATGATCCAGAAAAGAACCATAGCGATACAAAGGAAGCTGATTACGGCTGAAAGAAAGTTTCCATAAGCCACACCATTCCATGTAAGTTTTGAAATATTTTCTGCACCTGCTGCTTTTAAT
Organism: Chryseobacterium sp. MA9; assembly: GCF_024399315.1. Taxonomy (NCBI): domain Bacteria; kingdom Pseudomonadati; phylum Bacteroidota; class Flavobacteriia; order Flavobacteriales; family Weeksellaceae; genus Chryseobacterium; species Chryseobacterium sp. MA9. Next base: position 4,985,588 of record NZ_CP075170.1, read on the forward strand.
GCCGGATTGAGTATCAGAGGTGTGATTACATCTTCCACTAAAGACGAAACAATTTTACCAAAAGCCGCACCAATGATCACACCTACAGCCAAATCGAGAACATTCCCCTTAAAGGCAAATTCTTTAAATTCTTTTACAAATCCCATAATTTATATTTTTTTAATTAGTATATACACAAAAATATAATTTAAAAATGTAAAAAACACTAATTTTTATAGTTTTTTATTCCCAAAACATTGAATTTTATGATGAATTCTTAGAATTTGTTTTAATGAATATTTCAGCTTTTTACAGATCCTTTACTTCATTAATGAGGTCTCATTATTTTTGTTATTGACGTGGTATCATAATGAAAAATCTTTTGTAATTTGCTTAAAAGTTTGTTTTACCTATGAAAATTTTTACCGCAGAGCAGATACGCAGCTGGGATCAGTTTACGATTTCCCACGAGCCGGTTTCATCCATACAATTGATGGAAAGAGCTTCGATGGCAGTGGCACACTGGATTTCGGAACATTGTAAAAATCATAAAAAACTGGCTGTATTTTGTGGTAACGGAAACAATGGAGGAGATGGATTGGCAGTAGCAAGAATACTGTACCTAAAGGGCTTTGATGTAGATGTATTTGTAGGTGATTCCAAACGGAAATTTTCGGAAGATGCTTTGGTGAACCTGAAAAGGCTTCGTGATATGTCAGGAATTTCGGTCAGAAAATTTGATCAGATTGAACATTATAATTTTGATGATAAAACAATCATTATTGATGCCCTTTTCGGAACGGGTTTATCCAGACCATTGGAAGGTGAGTACAAAGAGATTGTTGAACAGTTGAACACCCGAAAGAATATTAAAATATCCATTGATATTCCTTCCGGATTGCCTGCAGATGAAATCTTCGACAATGCTTCCGTTATTCTGAAGTCTGATTATACCTTGACTTTTCAATGCTGGAAAAGAACTTTTCTCCACCCTGAAACAGGAAAGTATACCGGAAAAGTAGAAGTGCTGGATATTGATTTAAGCAATACCTATGCTGATACAGCTGCTACGGAATACTTTGTTATTGATGATCAGTTGATAGAATCATTATTCATGCCCAGACAGGAGTTTTCTCATAAAGGCAGCTATAGTAATGCCATCATCATAGGAGGAAGTTATGGGAAAATTGGAGCTGCTGTTCTGGCTACACAATCCGCCTTAAAAACCGGAGCTGGCCTGACGTTCACTCTGGCACCGGAATGTGGGTATGAGATACTGCAGACCTCATGCCCAGAAGCTATGTTTATAGCAGGAGGAAAGCAGTTTGTTACAAACTTTGAGGTAGATAAAGACTTTACCTGTGGCATAGGGCCTGGACTGGGAACTCATTCAGATACTGAGAAAAGGTTTCTGGATTTTCTGAAAAACTTTACAAGCCCACTCATTCTTGACGCTGATGCATTGAATATTATATCTAAAAAATTAGGAAATTTAAAATTAATACCCAAAAAATCAATCATTACTCCTCATCCGAAAGAGTTTGAAAGGCTTTTCGGAAGTACGGAAAATTCTTTTAAAAGACTAGAATTGGCCAGAGAAAAAGCAAAAGAATATAGTATTTATATCGTACTGAAAGATCATCATACACAAATTATTACTCCGGAAGGAAATGTATTTTACAATATAACCGGGAATGCAGGTCTTGCGAAAGGAGGCAGTGGAGATATCCTTACCGGAATTCTGACATCACTTTTAGCGCAGGGATATTCTGAAGAAGTAACCTGTATGTTGGGGGTGTGGCTTCACGGAAGATCGGCTGATCTTGCTTCAGAAAGGTATTCAATGGAAGCTATGCTTCCTACGGATGTTATTGGTGAATTCGGAAATGTTTTTGAAGAGCTGAACAGGAAAGTTGCGAGGAGCTTGTAATAGAACAAATGGACTGAATGGCTTTTTAAAATAAATTGAAAAGAAAAAGGCAAATTTGTACCGCTACAGATTTGCCTTTTTTATCTTAAAACCGGAGTTTTTCAATTTACAGTGTGCTTACGCTTTTTCAATGTATTCAGGTTTCTCGTTTTCTTCCGGAGTTATCTTAAACTTCTTAGAAACGATCATGATAATAACTCCCGCGATCATAAACGGAATAGAAAGTACCTGGCCTGTATTCAGACCACCAATCTGAATGAATTCGTCACCTTGCGGCTCTTTAAGAAACTCAACAAAGAATCTGATGGCCCAGAGGATAATAAAGAACAAACCGAACAACCATCCTTGCTGATATTTTTTATCTGTTTTTCTATATAGTATCCATAATAAAATGAAAAGAAGAACGTACCCTACAGCTTCAAATAGCTGGCTTGGGTAACGGGGTACGGTAAGACCATATTCGCTGCTTTGCTGTGGAAAAAGCAAAGCGAAAGGAGAGTTTGGATCTGCAGGTTTACCAACGATTTCAGAATTGAAAAAGTTCCCCATTCTTACAAAAGCACCTCCTAAAGCTACTACAATACCTAATCTGTCATAAACCCAGAATGGATTTTTTTTGATGATCTTAAATGAATAATAAAGTGTAGTGAAAATCAAAGCGATAGTAGCACCGTGACTTGCCAGTCCTGAAAATCCTGTGAATTTAAAACCATTTTTTGTGCTTATGGGTAAAAATACACTCCAGAAATCCTCTTTAAATAATTCCGGCTGATAAAAAATAACATGTCCTAGTCTTGCCCCAAGAATCGTCCCAATTAATGTCCATGTGAAAAGAGGTTCCAGATATCTTTGGTTAATATTATCAATCTTAAAGATTCTGGTCATTAAAACATATCCGAAACCAAATGCAAATACAAACATCAAACTATAAAAGTGAAGAGTAAATGATCCGATATGCAGGCCTTTTGAAGGATCCCATATTTTAAATGGAGTTTCAAGTTCTACTTTATCAGAATCTGTGATAGGTTTTGCAGATTTTACTGCATATTTGAACGTTGTAACATTTTCTTGAGTAGCAGGGACATTGATCAGCTTAAAGTGTTTATCAAAAAACTGATATTTGGAATCCTTGAATCTTGTCAATGCTGAAACGGCATAATTATAATAAGCAGGCTCAAGGCTTGATCCGTTCAGGATAACCACAACATTATTATTAATGGCTCTGTCCGGAAAAGCACTCAGGTCTCCCATCTCTGTGGTAGAATAGATTTTTACAGGAATATTGCTTCCGTTGATATCTAAAGTTCCGTCAGATAAACCTCCAGGGTATTCCTGTGCGAAAAGAAGCTGCGTTGTGAACGCCAACAGCACAAGATAAATTCTGAAAAAAATAGTATTCATTTTCTATTGATTTAATAGTTTGATTATTGACATTTATGTTTGGGTGGAACGGGATCATAACTGCTGCCTCCCCATGGATGGCATCTTAAAATTCTTTTAAATCCCAGCCAGAAACCTTTAAAGATCCCGTGAACCCGAAGAGACTCAATCATATAATGAGAACAGGTAGGTTCGTAGCGGCAGTTTTTGGGAAGTAAGGGCGAGATGAACCATTGGTAAAATTTTATCAAAATTACCAGCGGAAATGTAATGATTTTATTGAATGTAAGTTTCAAAACAATGCAAAAATAGGGTAAAAAAATGAAAATTAGTTTAATTTTGTTATAAGTTTCGGAGATCGAAAATCCGGAACATTGATCTTAAAAAATAGAATTACTTTGAATCAAAATATTCCATTAGCTGAAAAATTAAGACCCAAAACCCTGAACGATGTATTGGGGCAGGAACACCTTACCGGCGATAAAGGAACAATCAGAAAAATGATTGAAAATAACACCCTGAATTCGCTGATTCTTTGGGGGCCTCCCGGAACCGGGAAAACAACATTGGCTGAAATTATTTCAGAACAGTCAGGAAGAAAATTCTATAAACTCTCTGCGGTTTCTTCCGGAGTAAAAGATGTTCGTGACGTCATTGATGATGCCAAAAAACAGAACCTGTTTTCAGGAAAATCACCTATATTATTTATTGATGAGATTCACCGTTTCAATAAATCCCAACAGGATTCATTGCTGCATGCAGTAGAAAAAGGCTGGATTGTACTAATAGGAGCGACTACAGAAAATCCAAGTTTTGAAGTGGTTTCAGCTTTGCTTTCAAGAAGTCAGGTCTATATTTTAAAAGCTTTAAGTTATGAAAAGCTTGAAGAGTTGATTGATATTGCTTCTGAAAGATATAATAAAGATGAAGGGACTGATTTTAAAATCTTTGAAAAAGAAGCTTTTATTCAATATTCAGGTGGTGATGCTAGGAAATTAATCAATTCTGTAGAATTGGTTTTGAATCAATATAAAAACTCCGGTACAACGGAAATCATTAATTCCGATGTTCTTGAAGTTCTTCAGGAAACAATGGCGCTGTATGATAAAAACGGCGAGCAGCATTATGATATTATTTCAGCCTTTATCAAATCAATGCGTGGTGGTGATCCTAATGGAGCTGTTTATTGGCTGGCAAGGATGATTGCCGGAGGAGAAGATATTAAGTTTATTGCCCGTAGAATGCTTATTCTGGCTGCTGAGGATGTAGGACTGGCTAATCCGAATGCGCTGGTGGTTGCTAATAATTGTTTTCAGGCAATCAATGTGATCGGGAATCCTGAAGCGAGAATTATATTAAGTGAAACAGCCGTATATCTTGCGGTTTCTCCTAAAAGTAATTCTGCTTATATGGCCATTAATGGAGCGCTGGCTTTGGTGAAGCAAACCGGAAATCTGCCGGTCCCGCTTCATTTGAGAAATGCTCCTACAAAACTGATGAAAGATCTGGACTATGGAAAAGAATATAAATATGCACATTCTTATGAAGGAAATTTTGTAGAACAGGACTTTCTTCCTGAAGAAATAAGAGATGCAAAATTGTATGAGCCCGGTAATAATTCTACGGAAAAGAAGATATATGAGGAGCTTAAGAAAAAATGGAACAATAAATATTAAAAATAAAGAAGGATGCTAAAAAATGGCATCCTTCTTTTATTGTATTCAATTTACTCGGTAGTATAGATAAATAATGTTTTCTTACCGTTGTAATCTTTTGTTTCTGCTTTTTTCTTGATCTCAGGATAGATCATTGTGCTGGTATCTGTAAATTCATAGCCTTCAATAAATACCGGATTGTCTGCCGGGATATTATATTGTGCATTCATATTGGATAATGACATTCTGTCAAATATATTTTCTCCGTTTTTGAATTTGTATTCAGTCACCCCTTTTGTAAAAACTGAACTGTATTTTTTTAAACTTTGGGGAAGACTTGCCGGGGTATTGTATACTTTAGAAACCTGCAATACGTTCTTTTTCGCATTGAACAATTCTACTGTTCCGATAGCGTTGTCAGCAACTGCAAACTTCACAGCAGGATTTTTTTGCTGTGCAGATAAAGTAGCAGAAGATAGTATTAAAAAAGAATAGAGTAATTTTTTCATAATCAGAATATGTAACTGTTAAAAACGTGATAAATATAGTTATTTTTTATAAAATGTGAATGAAATCTTAAATTGTTTTACATTTTATTTATAATAAAAACTTTTATCTTGATTATCAGTCTGCGGTTTCCTTACTTTTATCTTTTTTATCCACCATATTTCTGATGATGTTTTTCAGGCGTTGGAAAGCGAAAGAACTTAATAGTAAGATAATTCCGAGAGCGATAAAGGCACTGATTCTAGAAATATTATCCATTTGCCATACATCATAACCGTAGAGTTTTAAAACCATAAGCCCTATCAATGCAAAACCAATCTTGTTGTATTCCTGGATATTCTTTTTCAAACCCGTGTAAATAAAAATACTGGCAAGAATGGTCCATACAATAGGAAGGTAAAGAATATTGAAGTGTTCGCTTGCTTCATAAGAATGAGGAATGTCATCAGAAACCATTAAAACATAGGAATGATGAAGCTCACAGCTTATGGAAATGATAAGTGCCAAAGACAGAATCCAGTAAGAAATCCGGGCTTTATGGAATTGTGATGATGGAATGATTCTGGAACATACATATATAAAAGGAATCCACTGAAGTAGATGCAGTAAGTAAAAACTTAAGTTGAGTTTTTTTGTTAAAACAGCTGTGACCACTGGTAGTGTAGAAACTGATGTATTAAGGATTATCAGAAAGAAAAACAGATAAATCAGAACGGTCTGAATATCACTTCTGATATTCAGTTGTTTTCTGAGAAGTAATAATATAAAAAGATAATAAATACTGAATAGCAGTCCTATGCTGACAATTGCTGACCAGGGCATTTCTGAAACATGGTATATGATTTCAAGAAGAAAACTGATATAAATGATTCCATAACTGATCATGGTAATAAGATCTTCAAGAATGGGATTGACTTTCTCCTGTGACTCTTTTCCTGTATTTCTTAATAAATATAAATTGATCATTATGGAAATGATGGTAAACGAACTGGTAATAAATGGGGGATTGAATATGATATTAAAATTTGTTGTCCCCAGATACTCTGTCCAGGTTATAATCTGAGCGATTATCACCAATGGGAAAAGAATGTAAAAGAAAATCTTGAAAATTTTATGACCTGTTTTTTTCCAGATGAAAAGCAGCAGGGTGGTTTCTATTGCCCAGATACTGGTAATGAGGTGGGTTTTAAACTGAACGGCTACAGCAGTAGTGATAAGGCTGGTAACGAGCCCAGCAAATACAGAATAAGCAACTCCGAAGTTTTTTCGTCTATGTTCTCTAAAGAACAGAATGGAATTGACTGCTGCGAAAATAACTGGAAAAATAATTGGAGGTTCATAGGCTAATGTATCAAAAATATAGAGTAGTCCAAGAACGCTTGAAAAATTTGCAAAAGCTAGTATTAGAATATCAGATGTTGAAAGTATATTTTTCCTGATATAATCTTGCAGGGCAAAAAAATAGAAAATCACATAACTTATCATATAAAAAGTAATGCTTAAGAGCTCTGGACTCTCGTTTGTCCAGTAAAAAAGATAAGTGGTTGTAAAAATATAGGCAGTCCATCCCACACTTTTCCAGTGTTGAAGAAAAGAGACTACCAGCATTCCAATATTTAAAAGAGTCAGATAAATAAAAAGGAAAGGGTAGTTACTTTGCCCGGTACTTATCATCAAAGGGGCGCTGAAGCCTCCTATTAATGAGAAAATGATTAAGACTTCACTTTTATAATAATAGGATAGAATAATAGATGCTGCCGTAATCAGTGCGGTGATTACAAAAGCTGTATTCTGTGTAAAAAGATGATATTCCCGGAAGGCAATGGTTGCGGTGAAATATAGTACAGCAATCCCACCTCCGGTTATTATAGATGCAAATGCTGTATAGTTCTTTCTGAGGAAATGTCCTATAATGATAATTCCTGCTCCGGTACAAAAACCAATACCTGCTCTTGCTGTTTCTCCAATCCAGTTTTTATCAATAGCATACTTCACAAAATAACCGATTCCGAGAACAAGAGTGAAAATACCAATGATGGTAAGCGCATTTTGTTTTAAAAAATCAAAAACAGGAGCCAGCCAGTCTTTTTGAGCTGATGTTGGGATTTCTCTTCATTTTCTTCCCCGTGTTTTATTTCTTCAGGAGCAATTTGATGAGATTGTACTTGCTGAGGAATAATAGTTTCTTCCGTTGAAGTTTTTTTATGGGTTACTTCGGATTGAGCCGCGGCCTTATTGATTTTATAATTAAGGTCAGTGATTTCCTTTTCAAGTCTTCTGATTTTAGTATTCAGATTGTTGAAAATGATGAAGATTACTATAAGTATGATGACAGCAACAAATTCATTCATTTCATTAGTTTTATCAAATATAAAGAAATGTTTGAAAAGCTATTTAAAAAATTAACCCATCACAGTATAAGTGGTGGGTTAAATGGTATAGATAACTAACAATATGTTTACTAGTTGGATATTTTGTAAATGGAGAAAGATGTAGTACTCGTTGATAATAATGTTAAGCTAATACCTGGATCAATAAATCCAAAGTTTACTCTATCACCTGCCTGGAAAGAATATAGTGCATTAATATGACTGTCCGAGATAGTTAAATTAGCCACTACAAGATTGACACCACTGAAGAGACGGGAGTCTATTAATGTAGTAACGCCGGCTCCGGCTCCTCTTGTTCTGGTGATTCCAATACCAGTACCACTACTTAATAAAGAAGCTTGAAGTCCTGTTCCAAAACGGAATGAATATGATACAGCATATATTCCGTCTGATGGTATTGTATAAGCTGAAGTGGTATCATTGAATAAAGCTGCACTACCTATGGTTCTTTCGGATGCTAAAAAATTAACAGGTTTGAAATCTCCCAATACACCTACGGAAAGGAGACTGATGCCAGTACTTTTTTTTGCAGAATATACGGTAGTATTGGTAGTATTAGTTCCTGATGCGGCTATTAATAATGCTGGGTCTACGGTGTAAACCTGAGTGCTTCCCTGGTTAATTGCTAAAACCTGATAGCCAGGTAATGACGTAGCTGCGGGTGTATCTCTAACTTTCAGTGTTCCATTAACATCTAAAGTTGCAGATGGAGTAGCTGTATTGATGCCAACTTGTGAAAATAAAGGTAAGGTTGCGCATGCTAACATTAAGCTGTAAAGTTTAGTTTTCATGATCAAGATTTTTAATTAGTTGCTAAGCAAATATACAACAAAAATCATACCCGACATTGTGAAATTTATAATTTTAATATTAATATGATGTAATATATTTAAACATATGTTTATATTTTAGGTAATATTACTGTATAATTTAATTACGAGTTATTATATTTATTTTATAATTAATCGTCTGTTTATAAGGTGTTTAAAGAAAAGTATTTCTCCCTATTGTGTGGGTTATTTTTTTAATAAAAGAAAGGTGTTAAACACCGGATATTTTTTTATAAAAATTGTTTTTTTTCCGGTTTTTAATTGGTTTAAAAACAAAAACACTGCTTCGATGGCAGTGTTTTAAGTGTATTTATTGATTTTTTTCTAGCTTTCTAAGAGGAATTCCTTATAGTTTCCAAGAAAATCAACATTAGCATTAATAGATTCAAGCTCTTTGAGAGCATTACCATGTAATACTTCTTCCCAAGGTCCTTCCACATTGATAAAGAAGAAATAGTTGCCCAGTCCTGTCTTTAATGTTCTGGATTCAATTTTGCTGAGGTTCATCTTTCGCCATGCAAAAACCGATAAAACCTGATGTAGCCCGCCTGGATGATCTTCCGGAAGAGTTATCAGCATTCCTGCTTTTTCTCCTAAAGTTTCCAATTTATCATTTTGGTACTTGTTCCGCTGTTTAGAAATGATGATGAACCGGGTATGGTTTTGTTCAAAATCCTGAATATTACGGTTGATGATCTTTAATCCATATAGATTAGCAGCAAACTGATTGGCTACTGCAGCAATAGTAGCATCCGGATTTTCTGAAACAAATTTCGCAGCGGCAGCTGTAGAAGAAAAATCCTGCTTCGGAATCTCCTTATAATGTGTATCCAGAAAATGGAAGCTCTGTGCCAGTGCCTGCGGATGCGAATATATTCTTTCAATATTCTCAATAGAATTTTCCGGGTGAATCATCAGGTGATGCGCAATAGGCATTACCGCTTCTGCTTCAATTTTAATAGACGGGGTTTTATATAAATAGTCCAGCGTCATAGAAACTGTTCCCTCAATAGAGTTTTCCAGCGGTACAACAGCTTTTACTGCTTCTCCGTTTTCAACAGCCTTAAAACAATCCAGAATACTGGCTTGTGGTAATAACTCTTCATCAGGAAACAGCTGTGCTGCGGCAAGCTGGGTGAAACTGGCATGAGGTCCCAAAAATGCAATCTTCATAATATAATATATAGGGGATGATTAAAATAAAGGTACAAAGGTGCGAATTAATTCATAAATAGGGTTCAAAGTTCAAGGTCTAAAGTTGAGAATTTTAAGTTGAGAGTTGATAGCATAAGCTGCTGGTTTCTTTTTGTTGCTTGTTTATTAGGCTGTCATTATCTTGAATCTTTACTGTCCATTAAAAAAATCACCATTCACTTACGAAGCAAAATTCACCATTGGTATCAATAGGCTTCTGCCGATATTTCACAGAATATTTCCCTAATCTTTATCATCTAATCTCTTTCCAATTCTTCTCTATCATTTCCATCAGAAAATCGGGACACTTGATGATCTTGTTGGTTTTTGCATCCAGAAAGAATAGAGTAGTGGAAGCTTCTGTTATTTTAATATGCTCTTCATTATAAATTTCATATTCAAATTCGATCCTTACTCCCGGAATTTTTTTAACATAAGTATGGATTTCTAATTTTTGATCATACAAAGCTGGTCGGATATACTTAATTTTATAGTCTGAAACAGGAAGCCAAATTCCTTGGTTTTCAATTTCATCGTATGAAATTCCTATGCTTCTGAAGAGCTCAACTCTCCCTACCTCGAAGTACGTTGCATAGTTGCCGTAGTATACGTATTTCATTGGATCTGTTTCTGCGTAACGTACTCGTATTGAGTGTGTTGTGTGTATCATTTTAGGTACTAAATTATACATACAAATATATTTTTAAATAATCAATAGCTGCAATATTTTTTTTTGAAAAGAAAAAATTGGACCTTTGTCTTCCTTCTAAACACAGTACAAACAAAGAATAATCGGGGCATAAAAA